>DUQM01000077.1 GCA_012837825.1 Actinomycetota bacterium
ATCTGGAAGTGCATGATAAGAATTTAAAAGTTACTGCAACAATTGGCGTCTGCCCACTTGATATTCATAACGTGAAGCAGAGTATAGATACATGTGATAGTCTTATGTATAGGGGAAAAGCTTTGGGAAAGAATATGGTGTCATGTAAGTTGAGATGCAGTTAAGAAAATCGCCTTTAGACCAATCTCCTGTGACAAGGAAATATCCTGCTGTCATTATGGTAGAATTCGGACAAAAATCTCTATACTGACGAGCGTTCTAATGAACAGCATGCCGCGCTCGCTGTTGATGTGCTCGACTACCAACCCCAGCGCATCAATAACATCATAAATGGCGTTTAGCACAACAGGCTTCTCATATGAAAGAATGATCGCGTCAACAAAATCGCTCATAATATATCCCCCCGTCTTTGCCGCTAAAGCATATATGCTGTTTTTAAATACAAAGATATAAGTACCTATATGCAATACTACCAACGCCCTTACGCGGTAGGAGAGAAATCGGGATAGGAGACTGAATTAGAGGGATAGTTTTAGGGACAGGTGTTATTTGCCGGAGACCTTTGATATGGTATGAGCATGCGCAACACTCTCTGCCTCCCAGTACTCTGAATTATTGTCCGCTTACACCTCAGACGTTGCTCATTTTTGCCTGATCCCTTTTGTTTTTCCGGAAAATTCGCTTACAGTGTTAATTTCACAGAATAAATCCGCAAGTTCAGTGTAAAGGTGATTTATTTTCAGCTGACACAATTAAGGTAATCTTTACAAATCTGCATTATAAAATTCACATTCATATGTTATGATTAAATACGCAATAAAACCTATAAATGCGCTGAAGGGAGAAAAGATAAAAATGAAAATCGTATAATTTAAAGCATTAATATCGACATTGCTGGTAAAGCGCTTATTCCGCAAAGCCGGTCTACTCGATCGCCTGACTACTTTGTTTCCTGGCTACTTAAAATTTGTATCTGTATGCAGTATTAAGGGTAGACCACTTACAAACATGCTCGGCACACTGAAAAATGTTTGTGCATTAGAGAGAAATACGAATTCACACTTTACATCTATGGAGAAGTTGATACATTTGAATTCTACAGACATATTAGTCGAGATTTTAAACGGGAAGTATATTCGTCCGGTTTATCAGCCGATTGCTTCCCTGCAAAATGGCTCTATCTTTGCTTATGAGGCTCTAAGTCGTATAACTCTCCCAAATTGTCATTTGAACATAGATGAACTTTTCGAAATAGCGGCAAAAAGTCAAAAATTATGGGAACTGGAAAGTCTTTGTCGCGCTAAAGCCTTAAAAGGTGCTTGTGAGAAGCCTGCCCGAATGAAACTTTTCTTGAATGTAGAACCCAATATCATATATGACCCCGAGTTTATTTCGGGATTTACCCAAGAGAAACTTTTGAATTTAGGATTAAACTCGGAAGACATCATTTTTGAAATTACAGAAAAAACCTTTGTTGTTTCGCCCGGTGTTTTTAAAGAAGTCCTCAGCCATTACCAAAATCAAGGTTTTAAGGTTGCAATAGACGACTTCGGGCTTGGATATTCCGGATTGGCCAGAATATGCTCTTTCTCTCCTGACTATTTGAAAATTGACATGTCTATTGTGCAGGGGATTGATAAAGACAAGAAAAAACGTTCGGTTCTTTCAAGTATCGTCCGGCTCTGTAGAGAGCTCAACATAGAAGTTATTGCCGAAGGCATTGAGACGGAGGAAGAACTGGCAACTCTTATTGAATTGGATGTGGATTATGGACAAGGATATTTTTTAGGCCGTCCTGATAAAAATTTTAAAAGCCTGAGCAGAAAAGTAGAACATACTATTCGACAGTTGCGCCAGATAAACCAGTCTCCTCTTCCTTTGCATCCATATATTGAAACCGTGAGGCTTATTTGCCAGCGCAATGAAACGGTTTCGCCGGACGATAAAGCTCTGTCTATTTACGAGCGAATGAAGCCTAATCCGTCTCTCACCGAGATCTGTGTGGCTGACGCAGAAGGAAATATTTGCGGTCTCCTCACCCGGAATTATTTGTTGGATCTTTTTAGCGGGCAATATGGTTATGGATTGAACTACAGGCGTAGTGTGGGAGAACTGTTAACTAAAGAGTACATGACGGCAGATGCCGGTATGACTGTGGAAGAAATAGCGTCTTTAGCTATGGATAGAGATTTTGACAGCGTCTATGACGCAATAATTGTCACCGAAGAAGGAAAGTATCTGGGAGTGCTCACCGTTCGGGATTTGTTGTTGGCCGCTATAAATATGCGAGAAAAAAGAGCTGCAGATGCCAGCCCTCTTACCGGTCTGCCCGGCAATAACAGTATTCAACAGGTAATTGAAGAAATAATCCGAGAAACGGAACCTTATGCTATTATCTATTTGGATTTAGATAATTTTAAAGCCTATAATGATGCTTACGGCTTTTCCAACGGTGATTCCATGATTAAGACCCTAGCCCAATCGATGATTCAGTGTTGCTCTGAGAAAGATTTTCTTGGTCATATCGGCGGTGATGATTTTGTAATTATTACCCGTCGCCGAGATAAAGAGAGCGTACAGAGTTTGTGTGATAATATCATAAATGTGTTTTCTAAATTAATTCAACCCCTCTACTCTCCTTTAGATTGGGAGCGCGGCTATATCGTCTCTAAAGATCGAAATGGTTTTATGGATAATTTTCCCATCACTACTTTGTCTATGGCTGTCGTTACTAATTATAATAATAGCTTTAATGAAAGCGCTGTTTTGTCCAAGGTAATTGCTGAAGTTAAAAAACTGTGTAAACAAAGAAAAGGTAATGTAGTTATAATCATATGAACACCTTATCAATATTATCTATTTATTTGCAGGCATTTTATGCTGAAAAATCT
This sequence comes from Actinomycetota bacterium, assembly GCA_012837825.1. Classification (NCBI taxonomy): domain Bacteria; kingdom Bacillati; phylum Actinomycetota; species Actinomycetota bacterium. Next base: position 2,892 of record DUQM01000077.1, read on the forward strand.
CTTTTGCTGTATACAGCGACGCAATATCTTTAAGATAATGATTAATGTAGACGTAATGATTAATGTAGACGAGGCTAAGATACAGTAAGTGCTTTTGATATTGTAAAAACAGCCACTCAAACAAGTGATATGGATAAAATAGATAAAGAAATAAACAATCATAAATTACAACAAATAGATAAAATTACATTTTGCACATAAGATACTACAGTATTAGAGCAGCACCGTTATTTTTTGCATTTAAGCGATACCGGCCGCTCTTGAACCTGAATGTCCTTATGCTGATAGTAACTGTCACCTAGTCGGTTATAGCAAGCCGCAGTTTATTATCAAATTTCGTAAAAACAAGCAATGCTGAAATATTTTAATCAGCTAATTTTGGGAACAGGTTAATATGATGTTAAAATTTGTGTTAAATATCCGAAGTTTTTAAAAGCCGGTGTTTATTTAAGTTTTTTCCCGACTACTGGGACAAAAAACATTGCTATAAGAGAAATAAACAGCAGTATAAGTATGATATAAAGAGTTTTCTGTATTCCTATGTTGTCTGCGATCCTTCCCATAAGCATGCCCGTTATTCCGGCAAGTCCCGAAGAAAGCCCCATGACAATTGAGGAGGCAAGACTCAGGTTTTTGGGAAACAAGTCATGTGATATGCTTATGCAAAGAGGCATACTTGAAATAAGGAAAAACCCGGAAACAATAAATAAGACGGTGCCGATTATTACAGGAGTCTTAAATATCAGAAACACCAACGGGATAACCATTAAATATGCTATCTGTATTAAGACATGTCTTTTTAGTCTGTCTGAAAAATAACTTGCAAATACCCCTCCCAAACCTCCCACAAGTCCGAAAAGCATTATTATCACACTGGTATTGAACAGACTTATGTTGTTTTTCGTAAAATATAATGGAAGAAAAGTAATTAATGACACCCATAGCACATCTCTTGAAAAAGCTGCAATCCATACCAGGAATATAGATGCAAGTTTTGCCTTTCTTATCTTAAACAAAGATTTTAATTTCAGGCTGTCCTGTGCCTTTTTCTGATCGTTTTCAGAAAAATTAAGTTTTTTTGCAAGAAACACAGCCATCAACAAGCCAGGTATCATGGCAAGTGATGAGAACTTTATTCCTATTTTTTCAATGATTGCAATAAAAAATATAGAACCCATCGCATACCCGGTATTACCGCCAAGAGATATAATGGAATTTCCAAAACCTTTTTTCTTCCCTATATACTGGGCGCCAATAGCGGTGCTCGGGGGGTGAAATGCCGATACGCCAAGATTTCCAATAAATAAAAACAATAGTATTAACAAGTAATTAGGCAGAATAGCTATCAGCGATATAAATAAAGCTGCCGTAAGCAGACCGAAAGTCATATATCTCTTGACCCCGTATCTATCTGACATAATTCCGAAAAAAGGCTGCGTGATGCTGTTGGAAATCTGAGATACTGCCGTAAGCACAGATATCTGAAAAATAGACAGACTGAATTTGGAGGCAAGAAGAGGAATCACTCCTACAATAAAAGCGGGATAAAGATCAATAGTGAAGTGTGAGATAGTAGAAATGAGAATATTTTTGTTTTTTGATTTTGCAATATTGTTTAACATACCTAAAAAATTCTACTAGTTTAAATTTAATTATCAATAAATTTTAAATAATTCCAGCCCTTTCAGATTTTTATTTGTGTATATTTTTTTTATTATTTAATATAATCTTAATGACCATGCTAGGTGGGGAGCTAGCGGTGCCCTGTAACTCACAATCCGCTACAGTGAGGCTGAACTCCGGAGAGTGAGGTTTAGCGGTGATAGGGTTTAGCTGGATTGAAAGTGGCGTTGAAAACCGGGTCTTGTGCGGCAGAGGTTTATGAACCCCGTCAGGTCTGAAAGGAAGCAGCGGTAAGTAAAATTCTCTGGGTGCCACAAGGCAGCCTGGTTGGAGCTAACTGCATTTCGTGCACCTGTTGTCATAAACCGAAGTCCGGTGCATGGTCTTTAAAACAATATGTGATAATTTCTTCAGCAGACATGAGTTATATATCTATTTATCGAAAATATAGACCACAGAGTTTTAGCGAAGTTGTCGGACAGGATGAGATAGTTAAGACTCTTCAGAATTCTATAAAATCAAACAGGCTTTCACATGCATATATTTTCTGCGGCCCAAGAGGGACAGGGAAAACCACAGCTGCCAGAATTTTTGCAAAAGCGGTCAATTGTCTTAACAATGTTGATAAAAACGGAAAAGTAATAAATCCTGAACCCTGTAATGAATGTGTAAACTGCCGGGATATAACAAACGGGATGAGTGTTGACCTGATAGAAATAGATGCTGCATCAAATACCGGAATAGATAATGTCAGAAAACTGATTGAGAATGCGCAGTATCTTCCGAATTTTTTAAGAAAAAAAATATATATTATAGATGAAATACACAATATCGGAGGCGGAACAACAAAAGCAGCATTTCATGCTCTTTTAAAAATACTTGAAGAACCGCCTGAAAATGTAATTTTTGTTCTGGCAACAACTGAGCCCCAGAAAGTTATACCTACAATTTTATCAAGATGTCAGAGATTTGATTTCAAGCCGATCAGCGCGGATGATATCAAAAAAAGACTTAAGATAATTTCAAAGTTGGAAAATATTGAAGTAAGCGATATGGCATTAAATCTTATTTCTAAATATTCCGATGGAAGCCAGAGAGATGCCAATGTTATTCTGGAAAAGATCGCCTCCCTGGATGATGACAAGGTTAAGGTTGAGGATGTGGTAAGTCTTCTGGGTGCCGTAGATCTGGAAATTCTTTTTGAACTGGCGGGAATATTGATTGAATCAAACTCAGAGGAAGCGATTTTCTTTATCAGCAGGCTTGAAAAACTTCATCAGAATCTTGAAGTTTTTGTGGAAAAATTCATAGAACACCTTCAGAATCTTTATTTTGTAAAGAATAATCCCAATGGATTTGATTTTATCAATTCCGGAGAGGAATACAGGGAAAAATATCTCGACCAGAGTCGTCTTGTATCAAACCGGCAGCTTAATGAATTCATACTGATTTTTATGGATCTTTTAAATAAAATCAAATTAGGACAACCTGCATGGATATTATTCAGGTCGGGGATTATAAAAGCCTTAAATATAAAAATTGAGGCAAATGGCGCTGTTACCCAGAAGCTTGAAAATTCAGTCAGGGAACTGAATGAAAGGTTTGACAACTTTAAAGACAGTTTTAAGGATGTATTAAAAATTGCAGCAAGTTCAGGGGCGCAGAGCACAAAAACCGATGATGTAATGACCAAAGCTGTCGCCAGGGAAAATACTGAAAATTCCGGAAATGCAAAAGTTGTACGGGATGAGGAAAAGCCTGCTGCAAAAAAAGCTGAAACGAAACAGAAAACCCACCCGGCTACCGGTTCAGAGATAACAAAAATCGAATGGGAAAAGGTCTTAAATATTATTAAAAACAAAAGCGTTTCCCTTAATTCGCTTTTGTTAGAAGTAAAAAAATATAATACGGATGGCAGCAAAATTATGTTTTATCTGCCTGACATTTATAGCTGGCATAAAGACAAGCTGAACAGTCCTGAAAATAAAGAGCTTGTTAGAAGCTCTCTGAATTCCGTAATGGGAAAAAATTTTCAAATAGAATTTCTTCTGGAAAATCAGGGAAAAGATCTGGTAGATCTGAGAAGAGGAAATCCCTACAAGGAAAGAAATTCCGAAGTCGGAGAAAAATCAGTAATTTTTAAAGGTTCAGAAAAAAGCACGGAGACAAAAAAGGAAGATAAAACCGATAATAAGGAAAAAGAATATGAAGAAACGGCTGAATCTGAAAATGGAATTGATGAAACTTATGGTTATATGGAAAAGAAATTTAAAATCAAGGAGTAAAAAATGGGTTTTAATTACGGTGATTTAATGAAGCAGGCTAAAGCCATGCAGAGACAGCTTGATAAGATACGGGAAGAGATTAAAGGCATGGTTTTTGAAGCTTCATCCGGCGGCGGCGCAGTAAAAGTAAAAGTAGATGGTGAGCAGGTAGTTCGTGAAGTAAAAATCGAAAAAGAAGTCATTGATTCAGATGATATTGAAATGCTTGAAGATTTGGTTCTTGTTGCCATAAATGATGCCATAAATAAATCAAAAGAAGAGTATAAAGCAAAAATGAGTTCCATTACCGGCGGCATTAATATGCCTGGCATGTTTTAGGATAAAATGAGCAGAAATAAAATAAGTGCAGTTGAAAATCTAATTGATGAGTTCAGGAAATTACCAGGCATAGGTCCGAAGTCAGCAAAAAGAATTGTTTATTTTTTATTAAAAAAATCCGGCGAAGATATTGAAAATTTTTCCAGAGCCCTGACAGATCTAAAAGATAAAGTAAAATTCTGCAGTGAATGCTTTAATATTTCTGAAGATGACAGATGTCCGATTTGCTCCGATTTGAGCAGAAATACAAAAATCATCTGTATCGTAGAAAAAATAAGCGATGTTGCGGTAATAGAAGAAACCGGCCAGTTTGCGGGAATCTATCATGTTCTTGGAGGTCTGCTTTCTCCAATAGAAAATATCGGACCCGAAGAAATAAGAATTCCGAAATTAATCGAAAGAATAAAGACATTTGGAATAAAGGAAGTAGTGCTGGCACTGAATCCAACAGTAGAAGGAGACAGCACGGCAACATATATGAATAAAGTGTTAAAACAGTTTGATCTGAAAATCACCAAGCTTGCAAGCGGACTTCCTGTAGGTGGAGATATTGAATATGCTGATCAGGTGACTCTGGGAAGAGCGCTTATGGGCAGAACAGAGCTATAAATCTCCTATTGCCATAAATAGAGTTTAAATATAGAACCTTAATAAAAGAATACCGGACTAACAGTCCGGTATTCTTTTATATTTGAAAGCTTTGCTTTCTGTTTTCCTGTATTTGTAAATATAACAGTTTTTACAATAATATCGAAATCAGTTTCTGTTTATTCTCTCTCAGCCATTTTTTTATAGCTCTCGTATTTTTCCTTTGCATCTTTTTCTGCTTTATCAAACAGCTTTTCTGCTGTTTCCGGGAATGTTTTTGTAAGAGATGAATACCTGACTTCACCCATTAAAAATTCCCTGAACGATTCTTTGGGTTCCTGGCTGTCAAGGATAAATGGATTTTTACCCTGTTCTTTCAGCTCAGGATTAAATCTGTAAAGATGCCAGTAACCTGAATCCACAGCTTGTTTTTCTCTTGTCTGGGTTTTGCCCATTCCGATTTTTATTCCGTGGTTGATGCATGGAGCATAGGCTATAATAAGCGATGGCCCGTCATATTTTTCAGCCTCGATTATCGCTTTTAATGTCTGGTTTTTATTTGCACCCATTGCTATCTGTGCAACATATACATAGCCATAAGTTGTAGCAATAATACCAAGATCTTTTTTCTTTATTTTCTTTCCTGAAGCGGCAAATTTTGCAACAGCTCCTATAGGTGTAGACTTGGATGACTGACCGCCGGTATTTGAGTAAACTTCCGTATCAAAAACAAAAATGTTTACATTTTCACCGGAAGCTATAACATGGTCAAGTCCGCCGTATCCGATATCATATGCCCATCCGTCTCCGCCGAATATCCATACTGATGTTTTATTAAGATAATCCTTTCTTTCAAGAATTTCTTTTCTTAAACTATCAGCTTTTTCATCTGAAAGCTTGCTTTCAAGCAAAGGAAGCAGATTTTTGGATGTAGTTTTTGTTATTTCTGCATCATTTCTGTTTTCAAGCCATTCGGCGAGAGCTGTTTTAAGATTCTCGGGTATGTTCATTTTTATCATTTCTGTTGCAAGATCAGCAATTTTTGTTCTTATCTGTTTGATGCCCAGAGCTGCTCCGTAGCCATATTCAGCATTATCTTCAAAGAGCGAATTTGCCCATGCGGGACCTTTGCCGTCCCAATTTTTGCAGTATGGCGTTGAAGGTGCTGAGGCGCCCCATATTGAAGAGCATCCTGTTGCATTTGCTATGAGCATCCTGTCTCCGAAAAGTTGGGTTATCAGTTTGGCATAAGGTGTTTCACCGCAACCTGCACAGGCGCCTGAGAATTCAAATAAAGGCTGTTTGAACTGACTTCCCTTAAGGGTGTTAGGTGAAACAAGGCTCTCTTTGGGCCTTACGGAAACAGAGAAATCCCAGTTTTCAGCTTCCTTCATCTGGCTGTCAAGCGGTTTAAGCACGAGCGCTTTTTCCTTGGCAGGGCATGTGTCCACGCAATTGCCGCATCCGGTACAATCAAGCGGAGAAACCTGTATTTTGTATTTATAGCCTTCAAGACCTTTTCCCTTTGCCTCAAGGGTCTCAAAGCCTTCAGGCGCTTTTTTAAGCTCTTCATCTGTAAAAAGCATTGGTCTTATTGAAGCATGGGGGCAGACATATGAGCACTGATTACACTGAATACAATGTTCTTTCTGCCACTCAGGAACAGTCACAGCTATTCCTCTTTTTTCATAAGCTGTAGAACCTGAAGGGAAAACCCCGTCTTCATTACCGACAAAAGCGCTTACAGGTATACTGTCTCCTTCGTGCCTGTTTATTACCTTCAGCATTTTGGTAATAAATTCCGGTTCACTTGTTTTTTCTTCTTTTTCATCTTCTGCATTTGCCCATGAGGATGGAACTTTTATTTCCACGAGTGAGCTTATTCCTCTGTCTACCGCCTCATAGTTCATTTTTACTATGTCGGTACCTTTTTTACCATAAGTCATTTCAATGGCTTTTTTAAGATATTTAACGGCATCATCTATGGGAATAATGTTTGCAAGTTTGAAAAATGCTGCCTGGCATATCATATTTATTCTGTTTCCAAGACCTATTTCAACAGCCATATCTGTTGCATTTACCGTATAGAACTTAATTTCATTTTTGGCCAGATATCTTTTCATGCTGCCCGGCAGCCTGTTGTCAAGTTCATCAGGGCTCCACTGGCAGTTCAGAAGGAAAGTTCCGCCTTTCCTCAGACCTCTTAGAAGGTCGTACTGATTAACATAAGCCTGGTTATGGCAGGCAATATAATCAGCGTGGCTTACATAATAAGTTGATTTGATAGGGCTTTTTCCGAATCGCAAGTGAGAAATCGTAACCCCGCCTGATTTTTTGGAGTCATATTCAAAATATCCCTGAGCATACATATCAGTCTGGTCACCTATTATCTTGATTGCATTTTTATTTGCACCGACCGTGCCGTCAGAGCCAAGACCCCAGAATTTGCATTGTACAGTTCCTTCAGGAACAGTATTTATATCTTCTTTAACCGTAAGGGAAAGATTTGTAACATCATCTGTTATGCCGATTGTAAAGCCATTAACCGGATTTTCAGATTTGAGATTGTCGTAAACTGCCAGTATCTGTCCGGGAGTAGTATCTTTTGAACCCAGTCCGTATCTTCCTCCAATAATAAGGGGAGCATTTTCTTTTTTATAAAATAATGTTTTTATGTCCTGGTACAAAGGTTCTCCCAGAGAACCGGGTTCCTTGGTTCTGTCAAGAACCGCTATTCTTTTTACTGATTTGGGGAAGATATCAAAGAAATATTTTTCTGAGAAAGGTCTGTAAAGATGAACTTTTATAAGGCCTGCTTTTTCACCTTTTTTATTCAGGTAATCAACTGTTTCTTCAGTTGCTTCGGTCACTGAGCCCATAGCTATAATTATATTTTCGGCATCTTTCGGACCATAATATACAAATGGTTTATAATCTCTTCCCGTAAGCTTGCTTAACTGAGACATATAGTCTGCAACAATATCAGGCACTTTGGTATAAAACTGGTTTGCAGATTCTTTCGCCTGGAAAAATATATCAGGATTCTGTGCGGTTCCTTTGGTATAAGGTCTTTCAGGATTCATGGATCTGTTTCTGAAAGCATTTAAGGCATCCATATCAAGCATTTTTGCATAGTCTTTGTAATCTATGATTTCAACTTTTTGCACTTCGCTTGAAGTCCTGAAACCGTCAAAAAAGTGAACAAAAGGAATTCTTGATTTTATTGCTGCAAGGTGGGCAACAGCTCCAAGGTCTATTATCTCCTGAACCGAGCCTGTAGCAAATAATGCGCACCCCGTCTGCCGTACTGCCATTACATCAGAATGATCGCCAAAAATTGACAGAGCATGTGTGGCAAGCGCTCTTGCGGACACATGAAATACGCCCGGAAGAAGTTCGCCGGCTATTTTATACATGTTCGGTATCATCAGAAGAAGACCCTGAGATGCAGTAAAGGTTGTTGTAAGAGCTCCGGCAGAGAGTGATCCGTGAACAGCTCCTGCAGCCCCTGCTTCTGACTGTAATTCGGTTACATTGACTCTTTGTCCAAAAATATTGAGTTTTCCGTTAGCAGACCATTCGTCAACGACTTCAGCCATTGTAGATGAAGGTGTAATTGGGTAAATGGCAGCAACTTCCGTAAAAGCATAAGCTACATAAGAAGCGGCGGTATTGCCATCCATTGTTTCCATTTTCCTCATTTTCTTTTTTTCTCCTTAGTAATTTATAGAATTATTAATAAATTAAAATTTAGGCATTGCAAGCTCATAATTTTACTATTTTTTTAAAAATCATACCAGTTTTTTTATTAAACGGGCATTATCAGATATTATTCTACACCTTATTTGCTATTCATAAAAATTTTGTTTTTTTAAAAATGAAAAAAGCATCATTAATTATAACATTTTTATATTTTTTTTATGAATTAGCGGACATTTCTGTGCTTGCAGTTAGCGGATTTTATTATATAATTGCTAAAAAATTAATTTTTAATCATGAATTGGTGGTTTATGGATGAAAATAATATAGTTGTAATGAAATTTGGAGGAACCTCTGTCAGCACAATAGAAAAAATAAATAATTTGGCAGACAGAGCCATTAAGGCAGGCAGGGAAGGAAAAAATGTTGTAATAACCGTTTCCGCCATGGGTGATACGACTGATGAACTTATCGAACTTTCGGCAAAGATTTCAGCTAACCCTTCAAGAAGAGAAATGGATATGCTTTTATCTACAGGCGAGCAGGTATCAAGCTCCCTTGTTGCAATGGCAATAATAGCAAAAGGAGCAAAGGCTGTTTCGCTTACAGGTTATCAGGCAGGCATTCTTACGGATGATACTTTTTCTGAAGCTAAAATACTTGATGTGGGAAAAGAGAGGATATTAGGGGAATTCTCAAAGGGAAATATAGTAATAGTTGCAGGTTTTCAGGGTATTACTGAAAATGGTGATATAACGACACTTGGAAGAGGCGGTTCAGACACTACGGCAGTTGCTCTTGCTAGTGCACTTGATGCAAAGTACTGTGAGATTTTTTCAGATGTTGACGGGGTATTTACTGCCGATCCCAATGTTATACCGAATGCAAAAAAAATAAATAAATTATCATATGATGAAATGTTGGAACTTGCTTCTTCAGGGGCTAAAGTGCTGCATCTGAGAGCGATTGAATATGCCAAAAATCATGGCGTAATAATTCACGCAAGATCCAGTTTTAATAATAATGAAGGGACTTGGGTTATGGGTACAGAAAGTTTTAATGATAAAAGGGAACAGGCGGTTGTTTCCGGGGTTTCATATGATACAAATCAGGTGAAGGTATCGGTATTCGGCATTCCTGACAAACCCGGTGTGGCGGCAAAGCTTTTCAGCGAATTTGCACAGGCACATATAAATGTGGATATGATAGTTCAGAATGTAAGCGAAAAAGGAAAAGCTGCTATCTCGCTTACCATCAGGAATGAAGATCTTGATATTGCAAAGAAAGTAATTGACAAGATGAAGGCTTCACTTAATATTGAATCTGTGCGGGTTGATACCGATATAGCAAAAGTTTCCATAGTAGGGGCAGGAATGAAATCACATCCCGGAGTTGCTTCCAAGATGTTTTCCTGTCTTGGCGAGAATAATATAAATATTGAGATGATTTCTACATCGCCCATAATCATTTCCTGCGTACTCAGAAAAGACAGAGTAAAAGAAGCTGTAGAACTTCTGCATGGCTGCTTTAGTCTGGATAAAGAATAGTTCATATATCGGGAGGATCATTTGAAAGAATACAATATAGCTATAGCCGGAGTTACGGGAGCTGTCGGCAATGTTTTTTTATCTATTCTTGAAGAAAGAAATATGCCTGTTAAAGACCTTATTCCCCTGGCTTCATCAAGATCTGCCGGAAAAAGAATAAGATTTAAAGGCGAAGAGTTTGAAGTAAAAGAATTAAAAAAAGATTCCTTTAAAAATACAGATATTGCTTTGTTTTCAGCCGGTGCCTCAAGATCCGCTGAATTTGCGCCTCATGCGGTGGAAAGCGGCGCAATAGTAATTGATAACAGCAGCGCATTCAGAATGGACGAACAGGTACCTCTGGTTGTTCCCGAAGTTAATCCGGATGATGTAAAAAAACACAAAGGGATAATAGCAAATCCAAACTGCTCAACAACAATAATGGTTGTTGCGCTAAAACCTGTTTATGATCTTTCAAGGATAAAAAGAGTGGTTGTCAGCACATATCAGGCGGTTTCCGGAGCCGGATCCAAAGGTATTGTTGAATTGCAGCAGCAGATAGAAAAAATTATAAATAAAAAAGACACGGAAATAGTAAATGAAATCTTTCCCCGGCAGATAGCTTACAATGTAATACCCCACATAGATGTTTTTCTTGATAACGGTTACACAAAAGAAGAAATGAAAATGACTGATGAAACAAGAAAAATAATGGGGGATGAAAACATTATGATAACAGCGACTACTGTAAGGGTTCCCGTACTTACATCTCATTCTGAATCCATAAATATTGAAACCGAAGAAAAACTTACTGTTGAAGAATGTATGAAGGCATTAAAAAATGCTCCGGGAATTACGCTGAAGGATGATTTCAAAAATAAAATATATCCGACAACGCTTGATACTTCCGGCAGGGACAATATTTTTGTAGGAAGAGTAAGAGAAGACATCTCATGCCCTAAAGGAATATGCATGTGGGTTGTCGGGGATCAGCTTAGAAAAGGCGCTGCTTTAAACGCAATTCAGATTGCTGAACTTCTGGGGACGTATAATCTGGTATAATTTAAGCCTGGAGAGGGTTTATCCAATACAGGCTATTTATATAAATTAAGAGTTTACACAAAAAACGTTACAGTCTCTTAAATTCCGTTTGGAAAGCTGGCCAGGTTATCGTTATAAGCGAATAAGCGCATATGTTTTTCACTTATTTGCCAAGTTTTTTCTTGTATTCTTTTATTTTGCTCAATCTTTCCTTAAGAATTTTTTCAAACCCTCTTTCAGTGGGAAAATAAAACTGTCTGCCCATGATTTCCTCAGGCAGATAAGACTGACTGACTATTGCATCTTTATAATCATGCGGATATGCATATCCCTTTCCATAGCCTGATTCTTTCATAAGTTTTGTGGGCGCATTTCTTATGTGCATAGGGACAGGTAAGGAAAGATACCTGTCAATATCTTTCATTATATTATTATAGGTCATGTAAAGAGAGTTGCTTTTTGGAGCCAGCGCACAGTATATCGCTGCTTCTACTATGGCGAGGTTGCCTTCCGGAGGACCTATGAACTGAAATGTTTCTTTTGCTGCAAGGGAAACAGTTAAGGCATTTGTATCAGCAAGCCCTATGTCTTCAGCTGCAAATCTGACTATTCTTCTTATAATATACATCGGATCTTCACCTGACTCTATCATTCTTATAGTCCAGTATGCGGCTGCATCAGGATCGCTGCCTCTCATACTCTTATGCAATGCAGATATGAGATTGTAATGTTCCTCGCCGTTCTTATCATATAAAAGCATTTTTTTCTGTATGAGGTGTTCTATATCGGGTATTTTAATCTCAATATTTTTTTTATCCTTACCTGCAGCCATCTGCACTGAAAGCTCAAGAATATTATATGCAATCCTTGCATCTCCATCAGCAAATCCGGAAATAAAACTTATAGCATCGTCATCAATTTTTATGCCCGATGTTCCAAGACCTTTTATTTTGTCGCTGAGGGCGTTTTTTAGAAGAAAACTTATATTTTCATCAGTAAGCCTTTTAAATACAAAGACTTTGCATCTTGAAAGAAGCGCTGAGTTTATTTCAAATGAAGGATTTTCAGTTGTGGCTCCCAGCAGTATTATTATTCCTTTTTCCACAAATGGCAGAAAAGCATCCTGCTGTGCCTTATTAAATCTGTGTATTTCATCTATGAACAGGATTGTCTTGAGACCGGTTATTTCTATTTCCCGGGCAGCTATGTCCATTATTTCTTTTATCTGCTTTATTCCGGATATAACTGCCGAAAAAGAAAGGAATTTGTTTGAGGTTTTTTCTTTTATGATATTTGCAGCAGTAGTCTTTCCGCTGCCCGGAGGGCCCCAGAATATCATTGAGCTTAATTTGTCACTCTCAATTATTTTTCTGAGAACTTTGTCTTTTCCAAAAAGATGCTCCTGACCGACAAAATCATTAAGATCAACAGGCCTTATTCTGTCTGCAAGCGGGGCATATTTTGAATTTTTTGCCGCTTCTTTATTTATATTATCATTTATATTATCAAACAGAGTCATTGTCTTTTATTATCCTGACATATAATTTTCTGCTGCGCGGTCCGTCGAATTCGCAAAAATATATTCCCTGCCATGTTCCCAGAACCGGGCTTCCTCCGGATATAATAATGGTAAGGCTTGATCCGAAAATACTTGTCTTCAGATGGGCATCAGAGTTTCCTTCCCCGTGAGTATAATTATCATTTTCGGGTATCAGTCTTTCCAGCTTGTTTTTAATATCATATTTTACAGAAGGATCCGCATTTTCATTCAAAGTAAGGGCAGCCGTGGTGTGTGGGACAAACAGGCAGGCGATCCCCTCTGAGATACCCGAACTGTTTATTATTTTCTCTATCTCTCCGGTTATTTCCACAAATTCAACTCTCTGTGATGTCTTTAAATTTATAGTTTTCATATTTTCCCTTTTTAATTAATCTTATTTATTATTATATTATCAGAAAATAAAAAAATAATTATATATATTGAATACAAGATAAAAACAAACTTCGGATAAAAATTGAATTTGTAAAAAATAATTGAAATTTATATGATATCATTCATTGGAAGTTTGCATTTTCCAATCTATCCGGCTGATCATTTTGAATTTTAACAATTTATGAAAGGACCAAAATGAGAAAACTACCAAATGCTGAAATAGGCGTATTCGGAGGTTCAGGTTTTTATTCTTTTCTTGACATCAAAGATGAATTCCATGTTGAAACGCCTTATGGCGCTCCTTCAGATAAAATAATAATCGGGGAATATGAAGGGATAAATGTGGCTTTTCTTCCCAGACATGGAAGAAACCATTCTTTTCCTCCCCACATGGTCAATTACAGAGCCAATGTATATGCAATGAAAAAAATAGGTGTCAAAAGATTGTTTGGTCCCTGTTCTGCGGGAAGTCTTCAGCCGCATATCAAACCGGGAGATTTTGTAATATGCGACCAGTTTATTAACAAGACAAACTCAAGAAAAGATACTTTTTATGACGGGCCTGTTACCAGGCATATATCATCAGCTCATCCGTACTGTCCGGATTTAAGGGAAATAGTAATCCAAAGTGCTTCTGAAATCAAAATCCCATATCATGATAAAGGAACAGTTGTTATTGTTCAGGGGCCGAGATTTTCAACAAAATCGGAAAGCAAATGGTTTTCGTCCCAGGGCTGGGAAGTTGTTAATATGACACAATATCCCGAATGCTATCTTGCAAGGGAAATGGAAATATGTTATGTAAACATCTCTCTTATTACTGATTATGATGCAGGTCTTGAGGGAAATCCTGAAATAAAGCCGGTCACTTATGAAGAAGTTATAAAGGTTTTTAATGACAATAATGACAAGCTTCGCAAATTACTGTTTAAAGCTATTCCTAAAATAAGCAAAAGCAGGAATTGTATTTGTTCGTCTGCTTTGAAAACAGCGACAATGGGTTAGAGTATCAGAATACTTAATTGATTTTATTTAATGCTTAAAATACTGATTGCATGCGACAAATATAAAAGCAGTCTGAGCTCCAACCAGGTCTGCAGCATAATAGCCGCTGCAATAAAAGATCTGGACGAGTCGGTTTCTGTTGAATTAAATCCAATGGCAGATGGAGGAGAAGGCACTCTTGAAACATTGGTTGAAAGTTTTGGCGGCAGATATATCAAAGCTGTAGTCAGGAATCCTCTTGGGGAAGATACCGAAGCCAGATTCGGGATGCTCAAAGACAATACCGCAGTGATTGAAATGGCTGCTGCTTCAGGGCTATGGATGATTCCTTTTGAAAAAAGAAATCCAATGGAAACTACGACTTACGGGACAGGGCAGCTGATTAAAAAAGCAATTGAAAACAATGCAAAAAAAATAATTCTCGGCATAGGCGGAAGCGCTACAAATGACGGGGGAATGGGAATGGCTCAGGCGCTGGGAATCAGGTTTTATGACGGAGACGGAAATTTGCTGGGCTTTGGGGGAAAACAGCTCCTGAAGATAAAAAAAATAGATATGTCGGGATTACATAAAGGGGCAACGGATGTTTTATTTGAGTGCGCCTGCGATGTTGAAAATCCGCTTACAGGGAAAAACGGTGCAGCCTATGTTTATGCCGCTCAGAAAGGGGCAGATTCGAAAATGATAAGGGAGCTTAACCGGGGCCTGATCAATTTTGCAGGAGTAGTTAAAGAAGACCTGGGTAAAAATATAAGAGATCTTAAAGGTGCAGGCGCTTCCGGAGGACTTGGAGGGGGCATGGTTGCTTTCCTGAATGCAAAGTTAAGGATAGGAGTAAATATAGTGATGGATGTTACAAAACTGGAAAAAAAAATGAAAGGAGCGGATCTTGTTATCACCGGAGAAGGTGCTTTTGACAGACAGACTTTTTTTGGCAAAAGCGCATTCGGGGTTGCCAGCCTTGCAAAAAAACTCAACATCCCGGTTATAACAATCAATGGCTCTGTTCTTTCCGACAGGAAAAATATGTCAAGAGAAAACAGCGAGCTTTTTGCCGGAAATTTTTCAATAGTCAGCAGGCCAATGGATCTTAACGATGCTATAGAGAATGCAGATGAACTGCTATACAATGCCACCAAAGAACTGATAAATTTTTATCTGAAAAGTAAAAAAACAAAAAATAACTGATTCTAATAATAAAGCAAATTAGGGAGACAGAATGAAAACGATAGGCAATATTGAAATAAAAGGAGTAAAAAAATTAAAAACAGGGAAAGTCAGGGAAGTATTTGAAGCGGGAGAAAATCTTCTGATCGTAACCACGGACAGAATATCGGCTTTTGATTATATCCTTCCGTCCCTTATACCTTATAAGGGCATACTTTTAAACCAGATTTCCTTATTCTGGTTTAATTACCTGAATAAAAAAACGGAAAATCATATAGTTGAGTCAGATTTTGACAAGTTTCCTGAGGAGTTTAAGAATTATGAAGAAATACTCAGAGGCAGGTCGGCAATAGTAAAAAAACTTGATATTATTCCTTTGGAATGCATAGTCAGAGGATATATCACAGGCTCTGCATGGAATGAATATCTTGAAACCGGCAGGGTAGGCGATGAGGTTCTTCCTTCAGGTCTTGAATTCTGCGCAAAATTTCCGGAACCTATCTTTACTCCCACCACAAAAGAGTCAGAAGGTCATGATATGCCGCTTAGTTTCAGGGAAGCGGAATCCAGGTTTGGAAAAGAATTAATGGAAATGATTAAAAATAAAAGCATAGATATTTATAAGAGTGCCTCGGAGCATGCATTAAATAAAGGGATAATTATTGCAGACACAAAATTTGAATTTGGAATATTGAACGGGAGCATTATTCTTGCCGATGAAGTCCTTACTCCCGATTCCTCAAGATTCTGGTTTAAAGATGACTATAAAGTCGGAAAATCCCAGAAAAGTTTTGACAAGCAGTTTTTAAGGGATTATCTTATGTCATCCAGCTGGGACAGAAATTCAGCGCCACCTGAATTACCTGAGGAGATAATCTTAAAAACTTCTGATAGATATATTACAGCATATGAAAATCTGGTTGGTAAAAAATTTAATGCCGTTATTTAATTCTTTACTGGGCGCATTCTGAGAAAAATACAGGACTCTCCAGCATTTCCATGCCCTTTGAGGAAAACCAGTATTTGCCTTCAAGAACGAGGTCTATCTGAAGAACATAATTCCCGGCCTGTGTGATATCATTTATTAGCACATCGACTTTTGCTGTTTCTCCGGGTTCAATGTCTTTTTCAAAGACGCTTCTTGAAGTGCCGTCATAATCATTTGCATCCACATCCTGGCCATAATAGTGATAAGCAACCTTTACAGGATACCTGGAATCAACCCGCCAGGTAAAATCTGAAGTATTTTTTACTTCAATTGTAACTATATTATCCTTATTTGTGCATAGAAATCCCGGGATTGCGCCTTTAATCTCTGCACCTACCTTTGCATTATCATAATCAGTCAGATCCTCGCTCTTCACGGCTTCCACTACTTCTTCAATATCGTCAGAAATCTCAACATCGCTTATTTCTTCATTGGAAGATATATTTGAATTTACATTCGAACCAGATCCTGCAAAGCATGAAGATGCTGCAAATATAATGTAAAAAGCGAATAATAAAATAAAAGAAAAAACAATTGGTTTAAATTTTTTTGAACTTGGTTTCATATCAGCCTTTTCTATGATTTTATAAATATATTAAACAATTACCAGAAATCGATACCTTAGAATAATTCATATAAAATTGATAGAATCTCTATCGGAATCAAAAGAATTATAAAATAGAATTACATTTTTTTGAATAATATAAATAAAATTAATATAATAAAAAAGTATAGTCAGATATATTAATATTTTCAACC
>DUQM01000078.1 GCA_012837825.1 Actinomycetota bacterium
ATAAAGCATTATTTTGAAAATATGCAAGTAAAGCAGATCTGAATTTTAAAAATTATTTTTAAATGATTTATTAATTTCAAATAATATTTTAAAATTTAATTATAAAACAAATTATTTTTTATAATTAAGGTGAAAAAAATATAAAATTCTTATATTATATTTTTAAAACCCCGGAGGGCGGTATTGGAGTTTGATAAATTAAATAATGAAAAATTCATATATTCCCACAGTTCCGATGAGCTTATAAAAATCCTCTATGATTTCCCGGGACAATTCAAAAAAGCTGAAAATATCATTAGAAATATTCCTCTTGAATTTGAAAAAGAATATAAAAACATACTTATACTTGGCATAGGAAATCCCGCAACAACCGTTTACAGACTTATGGAGTCCATCAGCTTGAACAATATAAGAGTCCCTATTTCCATATCTTCTTCAAAAGAACTGCCTACATGGGTAAACAGCGAGACTCTTGTAATAGCTATATCGCACAGCGGAAACACAAGAGAAATTCTTAACGCAATAAGTGAGGTAGCCGGCAGGGGCATAAAAGTATATGCGATAACTACCGGAGGAAGGCTTAAGGAAAGATTTTCAAATAATAAATTTGTGACAATAATAGAATATTCAGAAAAGCTGCTTCCAAGAATGTCCATAGGCTATGCTTATGTTTTTCTTACCGACATACTCGCAGATGCCGGCCTTTTAAGCGTAAAAGGATTTCATGAAGATAAACCTCTCGGAAATGCATGGGATGATATAGAAAATGAACTGCTTGCTTTCACCAAAGAACTTATGCCTGAAATTAAAATAAATGACAATATTGCAAAGAAACTGGCAATAAATCTTTATGATAATATACCTGTAATCTATGGCTGCAACAAAATAACCACGGTAATAAGCTACAGATTCAAGATAGAGATTTGCGCAACAAGTAAAATGTTTGCGCATTTCAACAGAATTCCTGAAATCAACCATGATGAAATTGAAGGCTGGGAGATGGATCAGGAATTCAGGAGAAAATTTATAATCCTTTTCATAAAAGACAACAATACAAGCAATGCCATGCTGAAAAGAATAGAAATATTAAAAGGTATATTTCTTGAAAAGGATATAAAATATGAGGAAGTGAAAATAACAGGAGAAAATGAACTTGTAACAGCCTTTAAAGGTCTTTTCCTGGCAATATGGACAAGTCTTTACCTGGCGGTTCTATATGATGCAAATCCCGTTTCCATCGATCTGGTAGATAGTATAAAAAAACGTCTTGGTGAGAAATAATTTTTAGCTTATATCACGGAGGTTATAGATGGGTCTGCATCCGGAAATTACATCTGAGCAAAAGAAAAAGATAAACCGGTTAAGTACAATAAAAAATAATATTTGCTGCTACATAGATAAAAAGCCCGTTTCAGGCAAAAAAGATATTGAATATCACAATATCGATCCTATTTCTTCAAATAATTCAGATATAAAAAATTTTACAGTCGTATGCAAAAATCATCATAGAGAGTTGGGGGATCTTTCCATATCAGAATATTTAGCAAAAAAAGAAATGGAAGATTTCTTTAAAAATTGTGCATCAAGAAAACTTAATGATGTATTAGCTCTGAAAACAGGGAAAGAAGAATCCGTAAAGAAAATAAAAGTTATTATCAGTGATAAATCCGATACATTGGAATTATTTCCTGATGGAGATAAAAAAAGTGTGGTTTATAACCTAATGGAATGTCCTTCAACCGGTTTTAAATATTTTTATGCTTCTGTTCCGGTAGGTTATATAAATAATGATGAAAATCTTCAGCCAAGACCTCTTGAGATTGGCAGGCTCTGGGATCTTTACAGACACCTTCTCGTGAACAGCCAGCTTACTCCTTCTGTATGCCGGATGACAGATGAAAGCATATTGCTTTTTGACGGACAGCATAAAGCAGCCGCCCAGGTCTGGGCAGGAAGAACCGAACTGGACTGCAAAATATATGTGGAGCCTGACGTAAAAAGCCTTAAAGAAACAAATCTTATTGCACATGACAAACTGAGACAGATGCCTTTCTTTACTTCTGTTCTTATAAACAAATGGGCAAACATCTTTGAAGAAGAATGGAAAGAGTACCTTGGGCAAAAAGGCTTTAAATCTGAAGAAGGTTTTGTTTCATTTCTTGTTAAAAAAGGAAGAAAAAGGGCCCAGGCAGTAAATATGATAGAAAGCAATATATACGACAGCATAATGGAAGATAAAAAAAATTTAATGGTCAGATATATTGCAGATTACAACAGGAATATTAAAAGTCCGCTTACAATAAACAGGCTCAAACAGGCAGTTTTTAAGAAATTTATTGCCCCTCCCCCTCTTGATATAGACATAGAAGATTCTGACAGGTTAAGAGAAGCAGAAAGACGAAATATCATAAAGTTTCTTAATATAATAGCCGGGTATTCCCTTGATGATATATGGAATCCGGAAAATAATGACGATGATCATAAAGTTTCCGAGCGAATTTATCTTGCAGGAGCATTCAGGGCATGGACAGGTATACTGAAAGATGTGATATCGGCAATACTTGAGATTTTTGATGAAAATGAAAAAAAGGAGATATTTTTAAGAGAAATTTCAAAAAAAAGCTGGGAAGAAATTGAAAATTCCATAAATTTTTTATTTAACAGAAGAGTTTGGCAGGACGGCTCGGAAGAAAATTATAGCACTTTAAGACTGACAAATGACTCTCAGGTCAGAAAATATCTGTCCGTAAGAGGTATAAGCGTTAATGCGGTTTTGGGTAAAACAGGGATGTTTGAAGATAATTTTGTAGATTAAAAATATATGTATTACAAACTCATAATTCAGATAATCGGCGGACTTGCGCTTTTTATTTTCGGAATAAATACTTTAAGCGACGGTCTTCAGAAAATAACATCAAACAATATCAAATCCATTATCGGAGTTCTTTCAAGGCGACCCTGGGCTTCGGCTCTTGTAGGTCTTGCTACCACCCTGATAATACAAAGCAGCAGCGCTACATCCGTAATGACTGTCGGATTTGTAAACGCAGGCCTTATCAGTCTTAAAACAGCAATAGGCATTATCATGGGTGCAAATATCGGAACTACTATTACCGCACAGATAGTTTCACTAAATATCGTGGGTCTGCTTACTTATCCTCTTCTGATAATAGGTTTCATTTTATTTTTCACCAGCAAGAGAAGAAGATATAAAAATATCGGAATGGCAATAATAGGCCTTGGACTTCTCTTCCTGGGTATGGGTATTATGAAAGAGTCGCTTGATCCCCTTAAAGACAATCAGTCTTTTAAGAACTTCCTGCTTGTTTTCAGCAGAAATCCGTTTCTAGGAGTTCTTGCCGGACTCTTGCTTACCTCCCTTCTGCAAAGCAGTTCCGCTACTATAGGAATCCTTATAGCTCTTGCATCACAGGGACTTATTCCCATAGAAGCTGCGATACCGATTCTTTTCGGTGATAATATCGGAACCTGCACAACAGCCCTGCTTTCAAGCATAGGAACCACTGTTACGGCAAAAAGGACAGCTTTCTCCCATCTTTTGTTCAATGTGCTCGGTACAATAATATTTATAACTTTATTTTACGGATTCAGGCTTGAGCCGTTTATCCTCCGCTATATGGGTTCAAGCGTGCCAAGGCAGATTGCAAATATGCACACCGCATTTAATGCTGTAACAACGGCAATACTGTTTCCCTTGATAGGCTTGTTTGAAAAACTTGTAGTAAAGCTTTATCCGGGAAAAGATATTATTGAGCATAAAAATGCAATTCATCTTGATAACAGGCTGATAAAAACGCCCTCGGTTGCCCTGGAACAAGCAAAGAAAGAACTGTTAAGACTGACCAAAATAGTCCAGATGATGGACAGTCTTTCTTTTCAGAGACTAAAAAGCAAAGATACGGTAATAGAGAAAAAAGTACTTGACAGAGAAGCAGCTGTGGATAGCATTACTGAGGATATAATAAGATATCTAACCCAGCTTTCCAGGCAGTCGCTTACATTGAAGCTTTCCAACAAACTTATAAATCTTATGCAGATTGCATATGATACTGAAAGAACCGGAGACCATGCAGAGAGCCTGCTGAATCTTATGATACTTAAGGATGAAAACAGGACAAAATTTACAAAGGTTGAAATAGAAGAGCTTGAAGAACTTTCAGATAAGGTCAATGAAATGTTTAATGTCCTTATTAAAGGAATGGAAAACGGCAGCTTTGAGAATCTTGTACTTTGCGAGCAGGTAGAGAACGATATTGACGCAATTGTAAAAAACTCAAGATTAAATCATATACTCAGACTTCAGAAAGGCGAATGTATGCCGGTATCAGGAGTTATATTTTCCGATATTCTTCTTCATTTTGAAAGAACCGGAGACCTTCTTCACGGGATTTCAAAAAATATGATTGAGATTGGCAAATACTAATTTTGACATTATTTATTCTGTACCATTTTTTGTCAGTAGATTATAAAAACTAAAAATTTATTTATAGTTTTGGCATTATTAAAAAAACGTGTTAATTTTATTGTAAAATATTTTTGAAATTTTTATTCTTTTTTCCGGAAAAAGTGTTTGGAGACAACAAATGAAAGATATAAGTCAAAATTCTATATTACATTCAAGTAAAGGCGATATTCCTGTTTTAAAGGTTGAGGGAAATACTCTCCCGGAAGTCTGGGAAAAATCCCTTAAAGAATTATGGGATAAAGGTACTGAAATAAAAACACAATATGACAGGTCCAAAGATCCTCCCAGCAAAGATTCTACAATGATAATGGTAATAAATGAGCCAATGTCCGAACCGAGAATACACAGAGCCCTGCCTACAGGTCTTGACGAGCTGGAAATATACAGGCAGGAAGTTGTCCTGGGTGTTCATGATCACTGGATAGGAAAGCACGGATGGTCCTACAGCTATCATGACAGGCTTTTTAATTATAAAACTGCACAGGGTTATCTTGACCAGATGGCCATGACTATAGAAAATCTTATCTGCTGTCCTTATACAAGAAGAGCACAGGCAATAACCTGGGATCCCGAGCTGGATATAAAGCATCACGAACCACCCTGTCTTCAGAGAGTCTGGCTGAGAATTCTGGATGATCCGCAAAAAGGCCTTACTCTTAATATGAATACGCACTGGCGTTCAAGGGATGCCTATAAAGCCGCATTCATGAATATATTCGCACTTACCGATCTCCAGAGAGAAATTGCAACAAAGATATCCGAAAAACTGGAAAAAGAAGTAAAAGTTGGAAGGTATGCAGATATTGCTGACAGCTATCATATTTACGGTTCCTATTTTGACCAGTTCAAAGGTTTTCTGGATGCTCTTGAAAAAAAGACTTTTCAGGAGAGGACTTATACTACAAAATTTGCTGAAAATTTCTTCAGGGAAGCAAGAATAAAGCTGGAAGCTGAAAGAAAAAAAGGAAAGTAAAATACCGTTGAAAAAAACTGCTTCAGATAAAGAATTAAAAATAAGGTTTGCCAAAAAAGAAGACACCGGTATTTTACTTGACTTCATAAAAAGGCTCTCTGTTTACGAAAAAAGATCTGGATCCGTAACTGCAACTGAGGAAGATATAAAAAGAACGATATTTGAAAAGAAAATTGCAGAGGCGGTCATTGCAGAATATGAAGGTGCGCCTGCAGGCTTTGCAATATTTTTTTATAATTTTTCGACTTTTATGGGAAAACCCGGTATTTATATTGAAGATCTTTTTGTAAATGAGGAACTGAGAGGCAGAGGAGTAGGAAAAGCCATATTTTCTTTTCTTGCAGATCTTGCCATCCGGAGAGACTGCGCAATGCTTGAATGGACAGTCCTAAAATGGAATACTCCTTCAATCAGATTCTATGAAAAAACAGGAGCAAAAAATAAGGAAGAATGGTTAATTTACAGACTTGACAAAGAATCATTAAAAGATGTAGCTATGCAAAAACCGTGCAGATAAAACTTTGCCACCCACAGGAGGAAATTATGTCAAAAGAAAGCAATGCTGTTGCTTTTGATTCCCGGATAATAATTGAAAATTTAAAATCCAACTGGCTGAATATATTAATAGTAATAGCGGCTGTAATAATAATAGTGCTGATAATAAAACTGGTCTCCAGAAAGATCAAAAAAACCCTGGATACAAAAATAAGCCCGGAAAAAGCTGAGATTAAAAAAAGATCTTATACGTTCAGCACTGTCACTTCAAATATCATTATAGGTCTGACGGTTTTTGCAGGCCTTCTGATAATCGCCGACCAGTTTGGGATAAGCATTGCCCCGATCATAACAGGCGCCGGAATAGTCAGCGTCATTGTCGGACTCGGTGCCCAGAGTCTTGTAAAGGACCTTATAAATGGTTCTTTTATTTTATTTGAGCAGTGGTACCAGATAAATGATGTTATTGAAGTTGGAAATGTCTCAGGAATTGTTGAAAAATTCTCCCTCAGAACTACTGCAATCAGAAGTATTGACGGAGTCATTCACTATATTCCCAATTCTGAAATAAAAATTTTAAGCAACAAAACCCAGGAATGGTCAAGAGCAGTTATATCCATTGGGGTCTCCTATAAGGAAAATACAGACAGGATTATCTCTGAATTAAAAACCATATTAAATGATTTTTCCGAGGAAAAAGAATACAAAAAACTCATAATCAAAAAACCGGAGATTCTGGGTGAAGGTATCGATGAACTTGGAGAATATGCCGTAAAATTTAAAATAATCTGCAAAGTAAAATCTTCCAGTCAGTGGCTGATTGAAAGACGGCTGAGAAAAAGGATCAAGGATAGATTTGACGAACTTGGTATAGAAATCCCCTTTCCCTGCAATAATGTTTATATAAAAAACCATAGAGGCGTATAGCTCCCTTTCAGAAACTATAAGTTTATGGTTATTTAAGTAAGCCTGCTTAATCATTTAAAAAATTATTGCAATTATTTCTTAGAAAGATTAATATTACTTGTTTTTAGAACGTTGTTAGACAAAGGTATTTTTCAGAATAATAAAGTTTATGGAAATAAGAAATATTGCAATAATAGCTCATGTCGACCATGGAAAGACCACCCTGGTGGACTCGCTTCTAAGATTATCCAAGACACGGCTTACGAAAGAAATGGCAGAAGCTGAATGCATACTTGACAGCAATGATATTGAAAGGGAACGCGGGATAACCATATTTTCTAAAAATGCTTCCGTAGTCTGGAAAAATGTAAAAATCAATATTATAGACACTCCCGGTCATGCTGATTTCGGCGGAGAAGTTGAGAGAGTATTAAAAATGGCAGACGGCTCGCTGCTTCTTGTTGATGCCAAAGAAGGACCCATGCCTCAGACCCGATTTGTGCTAAAAAAGGCTCTTGAACTGAAACATAAAATAATAGTGGTAATAAACAAAATCGACAAATCCGGTGCCGACATCAATAATGCGCTAAACAGGACTTTTGATCTTTTCGTCGAGCTTGGGGCAGATGAGGAAACCGTTGATTTTCCCATAATTTACTGCTCTTCAAAAATGAGCAAAGCCGGCCATAAATCTGATTTAAAGCAAATGAAAGATGTTTCCGCATTATTCGAGGAAATAATAAACCGGATTCCGGCACCTGAGCATAATAACAATGCACCGCTCCAGATGCTTGTGACCTCTATTAACTGGGATAATTACAAAGGCAGGATTGCAAAAGGCAGGATATATAACGGAACAATCAGGTCCGGTGAGGAAATCATGCATATAAATCGTGAAGGAAAGATGCAGAAACACAAAATAACTTCACTTATGAATTTTCAGGGTCTTGCCCAGGTGGAAATAGATGAAGCAGGTGCAGGAGAAATAGTAGCAATTTCAGGAATACCGGATATTACAATAGGAGAGACTATTGCAGATTTAAACAATCCATCAGCTCTGCCCCTTTTAAGAATAGAAGAGCCTACGGTAAAAATGAATTTTGATATAAATACTTCTCCTTTTGCAGGAAAAGAAGGAAGGTTTACAACATCAAGACAGATAAGGGAAAGGCTTTACAAAGAACTTGACAATGATGTTGCTTTAAGAGTTGAAGATAATTCTGAGGGAGGCTGGGCGGTTTCAGGAAGAGGCGAGCTCCATCTTGCAATTTTTATTGAGCGTCTGAGACGTGAGGGCTATGAGTTCCAGGTTGCCCAGCCGCAAGTCATAGTAAAAATCTCTGACGGAAAGAAAATGATACCTTTTGAAGAAGTTTTTATCGAAGTTCCTGAACAGTATTCCGGTTCTGTGATACAGAAACTTGGCAGCAGGTCAGGAATAATGAAAAAAATGGAATTAAAGGATGATATTGCACATCTGGAATTTATAATACCTACCCGCGGATTGTTTGGATACAGAAGAGAATTTATGACCGATACCAGAGGCCTTGGCATCATGAACACTCTTTTTTATAAGTATCTGCCTGAAAAAAATGAATGGAAAGAACGCGAAAGAGGCTCTCTTATTGCTTTTGAGACCGGCACTACCAGATTATACGGTCTTACGAATGTTCAGGATCGCGGTGAACTTTTTTACGGACCTGGAGTAAATGTTTACAGAGGACAGGTAGTGGGCCGGAATTCCAGGAATAACGATATCTGGGTAAATGTCTGCAAGGAAAAACAGCTTTCAAATATGCGGTCAAAAGGCGAAGGGGCCTCCGAGCACTTCAATGTTCCGAGAATAATGTCGCTTGAAGATTCTATTGAATATATTGATGACAGTGAACTGGTAGAGGTTACCCCAAAATCGGTAAGGATAAGAAAAATAAATCTGAACCGGTAGTTCCTGCAATGCTGATTTCCTAACCTGATAAATCAGGTATTGAAAATTTAAATTAAAGCTTGGATAGCTAAGTCGTCTTCATATTGGCAAAATATCCATGGCA
>DUQM01000079.1 GCA_012837825.1 Actinomycetota bacterium
AAAAAAGTAAAAACTTTTTCAACAGCATCAGCGGTGTGCAGAAAATAGAATAAGTTATTTGACAATGTTTTATTGTGAGAAAAATTCATATACACAATTATATTGAAATTTTATGTTTAATTTGTATAATGTATACAAATATTAAATCTATTTATTGTTAATGTCAATACTGTTATCTTGAAATACTACCAAAAATGGCCGGGTTTGAAATTCATTATTTTTTAATATAAAATTTCTTTTTTAATAATAAAAATTTAATACCGCATTAAATGGATTTAAAAATTAAGCAATCTAATCTCAGCACTGAAGCCTATAACAAAATCAAGCTCCTGATTTTGAACGGAAAATTAAAAAGCGGCGAAAAAATAATCCAGGAGAAAATGGCTGAAAAACTCGGAATCAGCAAAATACCTTTAATATCCGCCTTATCAATACTGCAAAAGGAAAGACTCCTTACCTATGTCCCTGGAAAAGGTTTTTGCGTAAGAAAAATACCTCTTGACGAATTCCACGATCTGCTTGATTTAAGAGGCGTGCTTGAAGGACTGGCAGCAAAAAAATTATCCGAAAATATGACACAGCTTCATAAGGATGTCCTTATTTCGTATCTTGAAAGTTTTAAAAAATATGCGAAAGAAAATGATATCGATAAATATACAGAGACTGATAAAAAGTTTCACTTCTACATTATTGAATCCTATAAAAATGCTTACCTTCAGCATATAAACAATTCATTTAACATACTTATTTTAATTTATTCAAAGGGATTTAAATCAGACATAAAAGTAAGCGCAGCAGACCATGAGAAAATAGTTCAGTGCATCATTAATAATGACGGAGTAGGCGCATCAAATCTCATGATTGAACATTTTGAAAAAGCAAAAGCTTACTGGTAATTCCTGTATATTAATAAATCAATAAATTTAAAAACAGAGTAAAAGAAGGGATATAAATGAAATATGTAGTAAATGTACAATCAATGACTCCTGATCTGGATCCCAGATCACTGAGGGAAAGAGTCAAAAACAGAGATAAAGTAGTTCTGAGAGACACTTATTATCTTATTAATCCTGAAGATAAAGGATGCGAATCAAGAAGGCTTACCCTGGGGCATACGACTATATATCCTACCGGAACAACGACCGGCCATTCTCATGACGACATGGAGGAAGTTTATTATGTTGTAATGGGCGAAGGCACAATGGTTGTAGATAAAGATGAATATGAAATAAAGCCGGGAGACGCACTTTATGTACCGCCCGGAGTTTTTCATACAACAAAACAAACCGGAAACCTGCCTCTTGTAGTTGTCTGGGTTACCTGCAAAATAGACTGATTTTTTAGTATTTCCGATATTAAAAAATAATGCTTTAAATAATAATTAAATTCCAAGGAGAGTGGGTTAATGTTAAAAAAACAAATACTGATTAATGGCACATGGATAGATTCTGAA
The DNA here is from genome assembly GCA_012837825.1 of Actinomycetota bacterium. Lineage (NCBI taxonomy): Bacteria > Bacillati > Actinomycetota > Actinomycetota bacterium. Next base: position 1,454 of record DUQM01000079.1, read on the forward strand.
AGCAAGGATGTAATAAAGGTAGTAAATCCTGCATATGGAGAAGTTTTTGCAGAGGTTCCAAAGGCGCACAAGATTGATGTTGAAAAAGCAATTGAAGCTGCTGCTGCAGCTTTTGAATCATGGTCTTCCCTTTCTCCTGCCAGAAGAGGGGCATTTCTTCGCAAGGCAAGCAGCCTGGTATTTGAAAGGAAAGAGGAAATTGCCAAACTTATGACGATGGAACAGGGAAAACCTTTTAAGGAAGCACTTGGAGAAGTTGAAAAAGGCGCAACTATTTTAAGATATTATGCAGAAGAAGGCGAAAGAGTATACGGAAGAATAATTGCCAATGAGGAAGAAGACTTTGAGAGCCATGTCATATACCAGCCGGTTGGTGTTGCCGCAGCTATTTCACCCTGGAATTACCCTATTGAACTTCTTGCATGGAAAGTAGGAGGAGCTCTTGCTTCAGGATGCACTATTATTGCAAAACTCCCCTCGGAGACCCCGCTTTCACCGCTTGCTTTTGCTGAATGCCTGCATGATGCAGGAGTACCTGCGGGAGTTATAAATGTGCTTACAGGTTCCGGTTCGGAGATAGGTCCGGTGCTGTTTGACAGTAAAACTGTTAAGAAAGTGGCATTTACCGGTTCTACTGAAACAGGGCATGAAGTCCTGAAAGGATGCATACCGACTTTTAAAAAAGTGTCTCTTGAGCTTGGCGGAAGCCTGCCTACAATCATATGCAAAGACTGCAAGCTTGACATTGCGGTCAAAGGTTCGGTAAGAAGATCCTTCAGAAATATGGGACAGATTTGCATTGCAATAAACAGGATCTATGTTGAAGACGATATTTATGAAGAATTCATTGAGAAATTCGTTGAAGAAACCAGGAAATTAAAAATAGGCGACGGATTAAAAGAAGACTGCGACCTTGGCCCCATGTGTACAACAGGAGGAATAAAAACATCTGTAAGCCATATTGAAGATGCAGTTTCAAAAGGCGCAAAAATTGCCTGCGGGGGCAAGAAGCCTGAGGGGGCAAAGTATGAAAAAGGCTATTATTTTGAGCCAACCATATTAAGAGATGTGAATAATGACATGCTTGTAATGAAAGAGGAAACTTTCGGCCCGGTTGTCGGAGTTATGCCGTTCAGCACATATGAAGAAGCAGTAGAGCTTGCAAATGATTCAGTTTACGGCCTTGCATCAATAATATTTACTGAAAGTCTGAGTCTCGCAAATTATCTTTCCAAAAAAATAGATTCCGGAAACGTTGCGATAAACAATGTTGACGCAGGTGTAATAAATGCTCCTTACGGAGGATGGAAAGACAGCGGCTTCGGACATGAGCACGGACCTGAAGGACTCTACGAATATCTTCTGATTAAGCATGTAAGACTTAGGTATCTTTAAAAAATAATTTCAGGTTATTTTTTTATAGGATTTTATAAAAATTTAATATAAAAATGCGAGCAGCATGTTTGTGAAAGGATGAAGGCAATATATGTTAAATGCAAAAGAATATATACTTGGCATCGATATAGGAACTTCCGCCACCAAATCAATAATAATCGATAGTGAAGGAAAGGTCATTTCTTCAGCATCCATGGAATATCCTTTATATACCCCTCATCCGGACTGGTCTGAGCAGGAACCTTCGGACTGGTGGAATGCTACCGTCAAGACAGTAAAAGAGGCTATAAAAAAAAGTAATGTTGATGCAGGTTTGATAAAAGGAGTAGGTCTGTCAGGCCAGATGCACGGTCTTGTGGCACTTGATAAAAATAAAAACGTTATAAGGCCTGCTTTTTTATGGAATGACCAGAGAACCCTGAAACAGTGCCAGGAAATTATTGCGATTGCGGGGGGCCTTGACAGTCTTCTCAAGCTTACAAATAACAATATGCTGCCGGGATATACCGGAGGAAAGATACTGTGGCTAAAGGAAAATGAGCCTGAAAATTATGGAAAAGCTGTAATATTTTTAAATCCGAAAGATTATATAAGATTTAAAATGACAGGTGAGTTTGCAACAGAAGTTTCCGATGCTTCAGGAACAGGACTGTTTAATGTTAAAGAAAGAAAATGGAGCAATATTCTTCTGGAGAAGCTGGGAATTGACATGAACCTGCTTCCGCCTGCTTATGAGTCGCCTGAGATATCGGGTTATACGACCGGGGAATTCTATGCTGAGACCGGTCTGCCTGAACATACACCTGTTGCGGGAGGCGGCGGTGACTCCGTAGTCCAGACAACAGGAAGCGGTCTTATCAAGGAAGGGATCCTTGGCATTACCATAGGCACGTCCGGCATAACTGCGATGGGACTGAACTCATTTAAATTCAATGCTTCCGGAAACCTCCAGGTATTCTGCAATAACTCCCCCTCAAAATGGCATATCATGGGAGTCACGCTTGCAGCCGGTGGTTCTCTGCAATGGTACAAGAATAATCTCTGCAAATATGAAATAAATGCTGCCAGGGAAAAAAATGTGGATGTTTATAAAATACTTGATGATGCTGTGATGTCCAATTCGCCTGCCGGAAGCAATAATCTTGTTTTTGCACCCTATCTTATAGGTGAAAGATGCCCTTACCCTGACCCGAATGCCAAAGGCGTCTTTGTAGGGGCTACTTTAAGGCATACCCACTCGGATTTCACACGAGCCGTCATGGAAGGCGTATCATTCAGCCTGAAACAGGTGTATGAAGTAATAACAAATATGGATAAAAATCTTGCCGTCCAGGAAATACGCATATCAGGAGGAGGCTCCAACAGCTCTCTCTGGAAACAGATAACAGCCGATATTTTCCAGCTTCCGGTAAGAACAGTAAGCGGAAGCAAGGAAGGCGGGGCATTCGGTGCCGCTCTTGTAGCAGGAGCAGGCTGCGGGATATGGAAGAATGTTGAAGAAGCGATTGAGGTAATAAGTGTGGAGACGGAAACGCTTCCGGACAGCAAAAACAGCAAAGTTTATAACGAGCTTTATGATATTTATAAACTATTATACCCCACTTTAAAGCCAATATTTGACAAACTCTCCGGAGGCTAAAGAAGATCCGGAAAAGAGATCGGGGAAACGTATAATTTGGCTTGATATTAAAATTATACTGATATATTTATCGGGATAATAGGATATTTAAGCAAATAGTTTTGATCATAACTGTGTTGATTTTATAAGAAACAGATAAATAATAAAGTTATAAAATAAGGGGGGTAAATTGTACGCCCCCTTATTTATCTTAGCTTCTCCTGTATCAGACTTCGGTTGGATCCGATTCCGAAACAACGACTTTCCAGTCATTTTCCTCCCTGTCAAAATCAGCAATCCTGTCAATTGGCAGTTTCATATATAGT
>DUQM01000080.1 GCA_012837825.1 Actinomycetota bacterium
AAACCTTTTATAATTAATTATTTTATTATACTTTTTTTATAATATTATAATATTATAAAGCTATACGGTTAAAAAATTATTTTTAAAAAAACCTTGTATTATCATGCTCATTTCTTTATTATAATGAAATATGAATTTAAGCATAAGTTTATTTTTTCAATTTATTTTTCGTAATTAAATACAGACTGTTATCATTCAAATCTGCTGTCATTGTTAATTTATAATTATAATTAAAACGGAGGTATGGGTGTGGATGCTTATTGCGTAAAATGTAAAGCAAAAACTGAAGTTAAAGACGCTAAGGAAGTTACAATGAAAAACGGAAGACCGGCAATAACTGGTACATGTTCGAAATGCGGAACAAAGGTTTTTAAGATTAAATCGAAAAAATAAGAACAAATTTTTTAATCAACAACTTGATTTAAATAATCAGATATAAAATAAATTAAGTTTTTCTATTTTTTAATTAGTGCTATTTTATAAAATAGCACTAATTTTTTTCTTTTTTATTTTGACTTTGGGATAATTTTTTTAGATTATATCTAAGTATGCTAATCTTATTTTAAAATAATAATTTCTTTAGTAAAATCAGAAAAAACAAGAGGGAATATGTTAGGGATAGCATATTTGAAAGAAATTATAATATTTATACTGAGCTTTCTTTTTGGTTCAATACCTTTTTGCTATATAATCGCAAAACTTGTCAGAAAAAAGGATCTCAAAAAAATTGGAGATAAAAACCCGGGCGGATGGAATCTGGTTTTCAATGTTTCCAAATGGTGGGGTATCCTCGGAATAATGCTTGATGTTTTAAAAGGAGTCGCACCTTATCTGCTGGCACTGTATTTTACAGATTCTCTTATCGTATCAGCGACAGCAGGCTGCCTGGCTGTAGCCGGACATAACTATTCTCCTTTTTTAAAATTTAACGGCGGCAAAGGAATAGCAACTTCACTGGGTTTCTTGGTGGCTTTAAATCCTTTTTCAATACTTGCCTATGGGTTTGGCATTGTAACTGTTTTATTCACATTAAAAAGCATGATATGGGGTGTAATTTCCGCAATAATATTTGTCAGCCTGTTTTTACTGATCTTTACAGGAGAATTATTATATATATACATGGGCTTGTTTTTAATGATTATTATCGTTCCAAAATACATCAATTATTCAAAAAGTCTGAAAGAAAATCTTAGAATAAACAGAAAAACAAAGGTAAAGGATCTTTTTACACCAAAAATAAGATAGTTATTAAAACTAAGGATTTTTTATCTTAAACTCTTCAATATCTTCTTCAAAAACATCCAGCTCATTGGATTTGCTCTGAACCTGATAAGTTCTCTCTTTCCATGAAATACCGCTGCCAAGCCTGCTTTGAATAAATGAATTCATGGATACCAGTACAATAAATATCATCGATAACGGATGGATAAATACATTGAAAATACTTTGTTTGAATCTCAGGGAAATGCATATCCTTACGATGCTTATGATAGATACCTGCATTATTATAAGGGTCATTATCTCTGCAGGCCATTTATAAATAAAGATTCCAAGCGGAAGAAAAACAAAAGGCAGGAACAGAAATATGTTTGCAAGAATTAGAACCAGCGCCATTGTAACAAAGTTATAATCAAAAGCTGAAAACATGAATCTGGAAAAACCTTTCCATACCTCATGAAAGTTTTTATACATCCTGCATATAAGCGATGTGCTTCCATCAAAAATCATATAATTAAAGCCGGCTTCTTTGATTTTTTTTGAAATATGCACATCTTCAAGTATTTTACCCTTCACAGATGCATGCCCGCCAATCGCAAAATAGGCTTCCTTTTTAAAAATAAAATACTGCCCTACGCCTGTGCAGAAAAGAGGATTTCTCGATTTCCTGATTAACGCAAGAGGCATAAAAAGAAGTATTGCAAAATTTATAAAAGGTACTGACAATCTTTCAGAAAGAGATGCCATTATCTGTCTGGGAAACAGACATGCAGCATCAAGCTTGTTTGCAATAAGGCATGCAACAGCTGATCTGACAGAGGAAGTGAAATGGTGGGTGTCTGCATCAGTAAAAATAAGATAATCGCCTTTTGCATAATGTGAGAGCTGGAAGCAGGCAAAATTTTTACCCAGCCATCCCTGCGGAAGAGGTTTGCCCAAAACAAGCCTTATCCTTGAATCTTTTTTCGCCAGTCTTCTGACAATCTCTCCGGTTTTATCGGAAGAATTATCATCCAGCACTACTATTTCAGTATTTTTATAGTCCTGGTTAATAAATGATTTCAAACATCTCTCAATATTTTTCTCTTCATTTCTTGCAGGAATCAATATTGAAACCAGGGGCTCATTATCCTGTATGATGTTCAGATCTTTATAATTTCTTAAATTTCTGAACAAATAAAGATTAAACAGGAAATTTATCAGTAAGACAGTAAGAACTACAAATATTACGAATTGGTATAAATAAAATAAGTCCATTTTTTTTAAATAAAATAACTATTCTCTTATTATATAAAATTAAGGACAAATTATCTATTGCTAATATTTGTCAATCAACGAAATCGCTCTGGAAAAAAGAACTGCAGAATTTTTCAACAAATCAACTTCTTCATTATACCATAGTTTTTCTTCAATAGCCGTACTGATAAAGAGAAAACCTGTCGGATTTACAAGCGTTTTGTCCAAGCCGGCTACTATACATGATTTGACGTTTAAATCTGCAAATAGTTTCATTTCCCCGTCCTGATTGTCCGCAGACTCATCAAAATCAAATGGTTTTGTAAAAAATACATCTGTCTCCTGAAGTATATCTGATATTGGTTTTATATTGTCAGTCGGATATTTGCTGAATTTATCAATCAGGGGTTCTATCCCGTAAGCATCCCATTCATATTTTATTGAAATTGTCTCCATTCTATCATCTTTAATCATAATAAATGCCCTGTCTGCACCGGTAAAACTACCGATTTTCCCAAGAGATGTATTTATGAAAGAAATTATATTTTCATTTTTATAATCCATTTTTAAAAATTCATTGATCATTCCTGTAAAAAGTTTTTCTGCCGAGTAGCGGTAGTTTATAATGCCGAGCACTTTTTGAACATTCTCGCCAAGCTTATCGATTTCGTCATCAGTTTTATTAATATTCTTCCTGCCTGGCTGATCCTGTTCATACCTGCTGCCGGACATGAACATATTTATATCCTCATTCAATTTAGTAACCTTGGACACTATCAGCTTTTCAAAAATCAGAATGAAGACTGATATTAAAACAATAATTACTGCAATGGATGTGTATATAATAAAAATTGTAGCTTTACGGCTGATATCAAATATATTGGATTGCTGATACAAAGTCAGCAGTATGGACGGTTTTCCGGATATATCCCTGACAAGATGATATGAATGAAGGCCTCTGAGTTCATCATCCTGTCTGATTGCCAGATCATCCAGAAGAACTTCTGCCCTTATTCCATTGAAATAAGAACTTCTGGCATCATCGGCAAAAAGAGAAAAACTTAAATGGTCGGAACCATATTTTACTTTGAAGATATTTGCATTCTCTATATTCCTTCCTGCTATAAAGTATCCGCTTGGACCGGCAGAATCTTTATTTCCCATTATGGTATTAAAAGAGATTATACAGACTTCATCTCCGATATTTATGATTCCGCTGACTGCTTCAAGATTTTTTGCAGCTTCTTTTATAACATTATTATTAAAAATATCTCTTATTGTTGATTTCAAACCTGCTTTTAGCGGATAATCATAAGAATCCGCATATATTATGTCCCCTTTTAAATCAGCAATTGCAACAAAACTAAATCCGCAATTCTCATAATCAAACTCTTTAAGATTGTCATTGATGTATTTTTTGTTAGGACTGTTAATAAATGTTTTCACCCAGTCCGAAAAACTGCTGCATTTAAAAGCAAAATCCTCTATTTCAATATTTAGGGAAGTATTTATCCGCTCAATACTGTCTTCTGCAAACCTTTCTTCAATATCTCTGGAATAATTCAGAAGAACATAATAATAGTTGGCGGTAAAAAATACTGAAAGCGCAATTATAAAAGAGATTATTATTACAAAACTCTTGAATCTTAAAGACATCTTGGGTTATTTTAAGTTTTTTAATTTTATTTCATTTTTTTTCATAAAATCTTCGAGATTAATTATATATCTGTAGTGTATGCCTTCACCGATTTTGTCAGCATCATCATAAGCTTCAATACTGAATTTAAGCTTTTTATTATCTATCTCCAACAATTCTGCCTTTGCAGTGATATTCATACCTATCGGTGTTGCAGCAATGTGCTTTACTTCGATTTTTGTTCCTACTGTGGCAAAACCTTCAGGCAGCAGTTTCTCAACAGCTTCTATTGAAGCTTTCTCCATTAGACCTATCATTGCAGGGGTTGCAAAAACATTTATAGTCCCGCTTCCATATTTTAAGGCAGTGTTTTCTTCACTTACTTTAACCTGTGATTCTCCGGCAAGACCCGTTTTTAAATTAAAATTCTCCATCAATACATCTCCAATCATATATCCAGAATTTAATAAACAAAGTAATTATAAAATATAACAGAAAGTTATAATACAGGAAAGTATCAAATCTTAATATTAAATGGGATATTGTAATCTGCTAAGAATATAAGTAAGCATACAGACCGGCATAAGGTCTTTTTGAATAAGCAAATCTTTTGGATCCCTGAATATGAAACAGTTATTTTTATTTAAAAAAAGCCTTATAAAAAACAAAAACCTTCTTAAAACAGCAGTGTTTTTAAGAAAGCTCATACCTTTTGAAAATGCACAATTTTATGCATTTAATATCTAATTATTAGTGAAAACTAAAATATCACTTTTTAATGTGTTGCAAATACTATTTTAAATACACCAACAGACTCAGAATAACTTTGCAGTTTCCTCATGTGGTCTGGGAATAACATGTACAGAGAATATTTCTCCAACTCTCTTGCCAGCAGCTGCACCGGCATCAACAGCAGCTTTTACAGCCCCCACATCTCCCTCAACAATAACGGTTACATATCCTCCGCCAATGCTCTGATATTTAATTAATTTTACATTTGCTGCTTTAAGCATTGCATCTGCAGCTTCAACAACAGCAACAAAACCTTTGGTTTCAACCAATCCTATTGCTTGTATCATCTGTATTCCTTCCCAAATCTTATTTAAGATATTATTTCAGATTGCTGCTTATATTTTACTTAATTTTAAAAAAAAATCTATTTATTTTATATAGTTTTTAATTTTCCTTCATTTCCGAAGATAAAATAATCGCCCCGGATGTTTCCCTTATTGACTTTCTGTTGTTCAAGACAATGTACTAAAATTTATTTTTTATCATTATTATCAATGCGGACAATCTTTGTTTTGTAAAAAGGCATTACAATTATTATTATTGCGACAAGGCCCCATGCAATGGTAAACAAAAGATTGATTATATGATAATTAAAGCCAGCTATGATTGAAATCTCTTTGGAAAATCCAAGCAGCATAAATGCTAATGCGAAAGCTCCTTCATAGGTACCGAGACCTGCAACAGCATGAGTAGGTAGTACTGCCGATATTTCTGCTGTAACGGTTGCCAGGAAAATTACCCAGTATGAAAGGTCGCTGAAATTATGTCCAAGCGGTTTGAGAGCAGCATGTATTAGAAAATAATATGAAGTAAATTTAAGCACTCTTGTAGCTATAGACAGAAGATAAACTTTCCAGTAAATCTTCCTTGACTGTATAATTCTTATGTTTTTGTTTGTTTCAACAAGCTTGTCCAAGACAAATGAAAATACCTTATTTTTCTCAAGTCTTATAGACCTGGATTTTATGAAATTCAGTAATCTGATAAAAAGATTTATAATTTTCGGCAGGAAAAATAATATTAAAAGACTTATAGCAAGCAGGACAACTGCTATTATTATTATGGTAGTTGATGAAATTGAATATCTGTTTATGCCTACAATAATAATTGAGATTATGATAAGGCAAAAAACAATTATCATATCAAATATAAGCCCTATCATTAAGGTGGAAACACCTATTTCAACAGGAATCCTGAATTTTCTTTTTAAAACATAAACATAAGATAACTCTCCTGTTCTTGCAGGAAGCACCATGTTAAAAGCATTTCTTATAAGGGAGACCAGGAACATATCGGTAAATCTTAGACTTTCGGAGCCGACAAGTATTATCTGCCTGTATGCTTTGAAGAAATCAACTGAAAACATCAGGATAAGTCCTATAACAAGAGAAGGAACATATATATTAAGAAAAGTCGTCTTTAAATCATTTAAATTTATCTGATTTAAAAGATAATAAATCAGATAAATACCTAGCCCTGCTACTATTGTTATATTGATTACTCTGAATATAATGCTTTTTATATTTTTTTTATTCACAGAATATATCCTTTTTTTATAAATAAAAAACCTTAAATCTTTAAGTCTGATTTTTTATTATAACATGGGCAGCCATATTCCAGCCCGGATTAATGGGAAATCATATTAAAGAGAATATTTATTTTTGATATGGCAAGTTGTTTAAAAGCCTGAGTTCTGTTTTTATTTACAAAAATGCTAAAAGTCTTTACAATTTTAAAACAAAGTAAGCAATGGCGCATTCGTCTAGTGGCCTAGGACATAGCCCTCTCACGGCTAAAACAGGGGTTCGAGTCCCCTATGCGCTACCATCGTTGACTTTTTCTTAATTAATAAATTTGCAAGTTGATAAAGTGTATCTCTAGCTTCCACTATATCTTCATCACTTTGACCTTGACCTAATATTTCTTTACACCTGCTAATAGTAAACATATAACTACTTGAAAACTATTAGCGAAGGATCAGATCTTCTTGCCACCCTACGCTTTTATATTATATTTTTTATACGTTAATTATTTTCTCAACACCGCTGATTTAATAATTTACATCTTCCAAATTATTTATTATTTTCTTCATATTTATTTTTATATAAATTTATTGTCTTTTGAAATTCATCTATTATGTACATCATCTTATTTTTATATTTTTTAATTTAGCTAAATCTTCTTCAAAAGCAGGCATTACTTCATTACAGACTATATTGATTTCTTCATTTAATTGTTTTCTTGCCCAGTCAATACCTTGTATATGTCATAATAATATAATCAACTGATTTTCATTAATGCCAGAAACTTTATGGCAGATACTCTGTAGCTTTAAAAAAATTAATATTCTAATGAAATCGGAATTATATTATATGGAACTTAGCTCAATGCTTTTTAAGCAATCCATTTTTTCCTGATATTATAAATACTGGAGTAAAATAACCCAACACAGAGTATTATAAGGATAATTATGTCAAGCCAAATATATAAATGATTTGCCTTTGATATCGAATATTTTAAAATATCAACCCCGTAAGTTACCGGTAAAATATATGACAAAGGCCGAATATAAATTGGCAGTGATTCAAGCGGGATAAACAATCCACATAGAAATATCATAGGAAACCTGAAAAAATTAGAGAATGTCTGTGCCTCAAAAACCTCCTTTGCAGAAACTGCAATAGACAGTCCGAGCAGTGTTGAGACTATTGATAAAAGAATTACTGCTATAAATAATAAATACCAGTTTGCAACAGGAGATTTAAAGTATAGAACAGATATGAGTATTGGTATAAAGCTGTTGATTATTCCAAAGACAACTGCTCCGCTTATTTTGGAAAAAACAAGAAGCTCAGTTGATATTGGAGCAAGAAGCAGCCTGTCAAATGAGTGACCCCTTCTCTCGAATGTAATTGTTACTGCAAGCATTGATGTTGTTCCAAAAAGAATAGACATTGCGACAATTCCTGGGAATATTTCTTCAATTTGAAAAGCTTTTCCTGATCTGAAAAAAAACATAAGCATCCATGCAAAAGGAAAAATTATTCCCCAGCTAATATTTGGTGGTTTTAGATAATAATTTTTCATGTCTTTAAGGAGAATATTCCAAAATGCAATTGCAGACTTCATTTTTTCTCTTTCTCCTTTTTCATAGTATCTATTTCAATCCCAGTAAGTTTAACAAAGGCATCTTCAAGAGTCGGTCTTAAAAGCTTAGCCTCAAGGATATAAATGCCATTTGATGATAAAAAAGAAACAATAGAAGAAACATTTATTTTGATCTGGCTTATAATTTTAATTGTATTTTCATCTTTAAAACTACATTCAAGTTCAGGAAAATTAAGATTTATTTTTTCAAGCAAGACATTTTTGTCAATTGGATTCGGCTCAAAAAGGACCTCAATAATATTTGACTGGCTTATGTCATCAATAAACTTTTTCACTGTGTCCATTTTTATTATCTTTCCCTTATTTATAAAGGCAATCCTGTCGCAGAGCCTTTCTGCTTCTTCTATATAATGGGTTGTTAAAAAAACAGTCATTCCATCATCATTTAATTTTTTAATAAGACTTCTTATCTGCCTTGAGCTTGCAACATCAATTCCTGTTGTGGGTTCATCAAGGAATAATATCTCAGGCTCGTGAACCAGAGATGCTGCAATCGTAAGCTTTCTTTTCATACCTTTGGAGTAAGCTTTAAATCTTTTATGTGCCGCATCAGATAGCTTGAATATTTCAAGCAGTTGTCTGGCTTTAACTTCTCTATGGACCCTATTTATCCCATAAAGCGAAGCACAAAAGCAAAGGTTCTCAAAACCTGTAAGTTCCTCATAAAGATTGCTCTCATCCGGGACAACACCAATAAGCGCTTGAAATTTCTTGATTTTATCTGTTGTGTCGTTGTCCCTGTAAAATATCCTGCCGCTTGTTACTTTAGCCATACCAATAAGCATATTTATTGTTGTTGTTTTACCTGCAGCGTTAGGACCCAGAAAACCAAATATCTCACCTTTGTTAATGCTAAATTCAATACTGTCAACTGCAGTCAGGTTACCATATTTTTTTGTCAGATTTCTTACTTTGAAAATTGACTCCATATTTTTCCTATAAAACCTTTATCTATAATATTTTTGAAATATTAATCCCATATTTTTTAAAGACATCTTCTTTGACTCTGTAATGCATATTAAATCCTGCTTTCGTTCCTTCAACCATACCGGTTGCTTTTAAAATCTTAAGTTGTTGGGAAACAGCAGATTGAGTTATATTCAGCTGAAGTGCTATCATTCCAACACACAAATTTTTGCCCGAGAGAAGTAGTTTTAAAATTTTAATACGTGTAGGATCACTAAGAGCTTTGAAGAAATCTGCAGTTTTATTTATGTTTTCAGTCATTATCATTTAAGCAGTTAATTAATTACTTAAATGATAATACTTAAATTAAAGGAAATCAATTATGTGTCGGTGTTTAGGTTGTCTATTGAAATATATTGTCAATTATTGTGAGTAGATGGACAAAACAAGCATCTTAATGGCTTAACTCCGGTATGAAAATATTTTCATTTACACAAAAAAGTTTTAACTCTGTTTACTATGCCAGGCATATTTTACAATTCATTACACAGCAATATTTAGGTTAAATTCTTCTAATTTGTGGTTTAAGCCTATGACTTCTTCATAGTATTTAGTTCAAAATGTGTATACTTTCGCCAGGCACTTAGAACAATTCATATGTATTAATATATAATAATTACTACTTAAAATAAATGTAGGAATATAAAAATAATTTATTTAAAACTAAAAATTCAGATTTTTTACTCAAATTTGTAAAAATTATACCTTTTTTTATTATTAGTATTATAATTTATATTCATTTTGGAGATTATTTACTAAAAATATATCTTTAATCAGTAAGTTTCGATTTTATTTATTTGCTCTGCCATAGGCAAGCTGTATTGACAAGTTGTTAATAACTGCCTCTTTTTGGCTTTCAATCAAGCTTAAACAGGGTTTATTTTAGCGGTTTAAAGCCTACTCTCTATATAGGTTCCTATAAGGAAGATAGGATCTTGTAATTTTCTTTTTTTTAACAACTCTTGAATAATCTGGTTTAAATTTGTAAATATTGAGCTACCAGTTTTGGACTTTTCAGCAATACCAAAATACTGGCAAAATTAATGTTTGTAAGGGATTTGATTTAATAATAATATAAGAGATATGAAATTAAAAATTACAAGAAGAAAGAAATAGTGAAGTCATCGTTGCAGATGGCGGATGGACAGCATATTAAATCGTCCAGACAAATTTTAACATAACATTACCGGAAAATTTATAATTCCATGAGAGGAGAAAAATGATAAATATTGACAAAGAGAAAATGAGCTACACCTTTGATTACAACAGAAAGCCAATTCTGAAAGTTTCACAGGGAGAGAGTTTTACGCTTTCAACAGAAGACAATCTTTCAGGTCTTGTAAAATCTGAAAAAGATCTTCCTCTGCCTGAAAATCTTAAGCCTTATAGTGAAGCTGTGCCGGTGAAAAACAATCCTATAACAGGACCTGTCTATATTGAAGGCGCTCAGAAAGGTGATCTGCTGGAAATCTCAATAGAGAAAATAATTCCGAATGATTACGGAATTTCAAATATAATTCCTCAGAATGGCCTGCTCCAGAATTATCTTAAATGGCCGGAACTCAGTAAGGCATGTACAAAGATAATCAAGCATCTGCCCGGCCCAAGCGGGACAACAAGAGATGGCATAGGAGTATTCAATGACAAGCTTTCATATAAGCTGGCTCCTTTTATCGGAACCATAGGAGTTTGCCCAGAATTTGAAATACTTTCAAGTATGACCGGACAATTCCCATGCTGTGGCAACTGGGATTGCCGGGATATAAAGGAAGGCAGTAAATTATATTTAAACTGTTATCATGAGGGAGCGCTTCTTTATATAGGAGATGTCCACGCAAGTCAGGGCGATACAGAACTCACATGGTCTGCAGATGAAACAAAATCAGAAGTGACTGTAAGTTGTAAAGTAATCAAAAACAAAACGATACCTTATGCAAGAATCGAGAAAGAGGATTCGATTGTCCAGTTATTTACCGATAGTCCGATGGAAAATGCAATTGAGAATGCAATAGTCGGTTTAATGGAGTGGATTATAGAGGATTATGGCTTAAATCCCAGGGATCTTTATGTAATGCTTTCTGTTCTTCCTGAATTCAGAATTAATATATACCAGATGGTTATTCATCCCTTGTTCCAGTCTGTTGTCGGAGCTGAATTCCCAAAGAAATATCTGGTAAAATAAGTTGGTTTTTATTTTGGAAATTTTATTTTTCCAAAAAGAATTTAAAAAGCCTGGGAATTTTAGTTCCCAGGCTTTTTAATATATTTCAGCTTTATTAACCGGATTTTTTGCTTGAAAGTATCAGTACTTCTGATTTCAGGATTATTCCTTTAAAATACAAGTAACTCCGGATTTTCAGCAAGTTCAACAAATCTCTGTAAATATTTTGCAGCATCTGCGCCATCAATTATTCTGTGGTCAACTGCAAGACAGAAATCCATATATGATTTTTCAACAATGTCATCATTTTCCAGGGCAAGCTGTTTGTAAATAGTTCCCACTGTAAGTATTGCTGCCTGTGGAGGATTTATTACCGCTGTGAAATTTTTTACACCAAACATGCCAAGATTACTTATTGTAAAAGTACCATTGCTTATTTCTTCAAGAGATAGTTTGGATTGTTTTGCTTTCTCAACAAGTTCTTTTCTCTTTCTTGCTATGTCCAGAAGACCCAGTTTGTCAGTATTGAAAATTGTGGGCACAATAAGGCCGTCTTCAAGAGCAACAGCCAGGCCTACATTGATATCATCATAAACTAACACATTGTCATTCTGTAAAGATGAATTTATATTGATAAATTCTCTCAGAGTATTAGCTGCAATTTTAACTATTAAATCTGTTATTGTCAGGTCGGCATTCAGACTTCTGGCTTTATCTTTCAGTCTTTCCCTTAAAGCAATCATATTATCAACACATGCAACAGATGTAAGGATGATATGAGGCATTGTTGCTTTGGATTGCACCATTCTCTCTGCAATAACCTTTCGCATTCCCTTTAAAGGTGTACTGCTTTTGATATTTATCTGACCAGGAGCAGCTGTGGTAGGCTGAACAGGTTTGTCTTCCTTCGCTGCCGGTTTGTTTTCAGCTGCAGCAATAATATCTTCTTTTACTATTCTTCCGCCCGGGCCTGTACCTTTGACAGTTGACAGGTCAACACCTTTTTCTTCAGCAAGTCTTCTGGCAAGAGGACTTATTTTTACCTGTGTCTGCGGCGCATCGCTGCTGCCGGTCTGTACTGACTGTTTTGCAGCTTCTTCTTTTACAGCTGCTGCACCCGGGGACTCTTTTACATCTGCAGGGGCGCTTGCTGCTGCCGGCGCTACAGGAATTTCTTCATCTGCTTCTCCTATATATGCAATAACTTCAAGCACAGGAACATCTTCTCCTTCCTGTCTTACAATTTTCCTTAATATACCAGCATTTGATGCTTCTACTTCCATGGAAACCTTGTCTGTCATTATCTCAAGGAGAATATCTCCTACTTCTACTTTATCTCCTTCTTTTTTTAACCATTTCTCTATCTGGCCTGTTTCCATCAGTACCCCGATTTTAGGCATAATTACTTCAAACATTTATATCTCCTTAATAATTGTACTTAATAACTTGGGACTAAAAATCTAAGATTACTTAACGTTAAGCTTCTTTCTGCCTTCTACATAATCTTCAATGAATTTCATTGAACCAAGAAATTCATTGGCTGTGTACTGGAAAGAAGGCTGGTCTACAAAATCATCATCTTTGATTCCGTTCTCATCATAACCTTCAATAAAATAAGGAATCTTTAGAAGCTTGTCCATTATATCCTTGGGAACCGGCTCCTGCCATGTATTCGTTACATCTTTTTCCCGGTAAAGTTTATTGAAATCCGCAATCATTTCAGGATTAATGGTAAATACCATATTTGCACCGGCTATCTTTTCAATATGATAAACAACATCAGGTGTAGGACCAACTCTGCTTGAACAAAGAAGAAGTTTTGAGCTGTAGCCGTTTGCAGGGTCATTTAAAAGCGCAAGAGCTTTTTTGGCTATTGCTATTCCTGACCATCTTTTCAGTTCAGCAGTAAGTTCAATGCCTACAGATTTTGCGCTTTCCGCAAACTGTTCCCTGTCTTCAAATCTTGCAAGCATTATGGTAATAACTGAACGCCATTTTTTGTAATCCACACCTTTGCTTTTACCAAGCTCAAGACCTGCCTTAACTGCTTTTGCAACAGCTATTGCCTGAGGAACATTAAACACAAGCGTTGAGTTTGTAGGTATTCCAAGCGATGTCAGTATCTGTATGGCAAATATACCTTCCTTTGAACCAGGACATTTTATCATGATATTGTCGCCAAGTTTTTTAAGTTCAAGAGCCTGTCGGAGCATCTCACGAGTATTTGTTATAAGATTCGGATCAACCTGGGCGCTTACATATCCTTTTTTGTAACCGGATTTTTCAAAAAGCGGCATGTACAGTTTTGTTCCCTGCTCTGTTATTGCCTTGTACACTTCCCATGCAATTTCATTTGTTGTTCTGGCAGGATTATCCTTTATAAGCTTGTCTACTGTAGGATTTACTTCATCGGATATAAGATTAAGTACATTGCTCGTAAGTCTTGGATTAGTTGTAACACCATCAAACACTGTGTTTTCAGGATTATCGGCATTAAATAATGCATCAAGTTGTGCTTTTAAAGTGCTTTTATAGCTGTCATCTTCAGCATTAACCATTTTTTCCGCCCATGATTTATAGATAAGCGGTGATGAATCCCACCATACTTCCATATTATCAGAAGTAGCTGATAACCTTTCTATGGCGCATTTTTTATAATCTTGCATAATCTCTCCAAACTATAATTTGTTAATATTTATTTAAAAAAACTAAATAAAATTCTGCTTCACTTTTAAAAACATATTATTCTGTTTTTAAATTATTTAACTTTCCAGGCTATATGATCCTTAACAAATCCCATAACCTGGAAAGTCTTCTATAAATTCCAAATATATTGTAAATAATTAAAATGTCTTTAATAAAAATTACTGCTAATTCTTACCCAAAACTTTTAATATTCCATCTTTTATTTTGGCTACACTAGGTATCATTTCCTGTTCCAGTATATAGCTGTAAGGAACCGGACAGTTTTTTCCGGCAACACGAAGCGGAGGAGCGTCAAGATAATCAAAACCTTTTTCAATCGCCTGGGTTATAACTTCACCCATAAAGCTTCCAAAACTGCATGCTTCCTCAACGCATAATAGTTTTCCGGTTTTTTCAATAGATGCCATAACTGTATCCATATCAAGCGGCCTTATTGTTCTTAAATCGACAACTTCACAGTCAATTCCTTCTTTTGCAAGTTCTTCTGCTGCTTCAAGGGATTTCTGAACCATATAGGACGAAGCAACGATTGTTATATCATTACCCTGTCTTTTCACTTCAGCTTTGCCAAGAGGAACTGTATAAATACCTTCAGGAACTTCCTGAGCATATTTTTTATTTTTATAAAGTACTTTGTGTTCCAGGAATACTACGGGATTATCGTCACGGACTGAAGAAATAAGCAGACCTTTTGCATCGTAAGGCGTAGCAGGCATAACTACTTTCAAACCCGGTACATGTGCAAATATTGCTTCAAGACTTTGTGAGTGATGAGGTCCGAATCCTGCTCCTCCACATGATGCTGTTCTTAAAACCATCGGCACTTTTGCTTTACCGCCAAACATATATCTGATTTTTGCAGCCTGATTATAAAGCTGATCCATTCCACAGCCAATAAAATCAGAAAACATTATTTCAAGTATCGGTCTCATACCGGTTACAGCAGCGCCGACACTGGCGCCTATTATAGCTGCCTCAGAAATTGGTGTATCTCTTACTCTTTCTTCCCCAAATTCTGCAAAAAGTCCGTTTGTAAGGCTAAAAGAGCCGCCGTATAAACCAATATCTTCACCCATAAGGAAAACCGTTTTATCTTCCTTCATTACTTCTCGAATACCGTCTCTTATCGCTTCTAGGTAGGTTAGTTCACTCATTATAATTCTCCTTTTATCTAAAATTTAAAAAATAATAATTATTGTTAATCAGCATAAACATCTGTTTCAACCTCGCTAAGATCAGGATAAGGACTGGCTTCCGCGAAAGCTGCTGCTGCTTTAATATCCGCTATTGCTTTATCTTCAACTTTCTTAGCTTCTTCTTCGGAAATAATTCCGGATTCTATTAAATATTCTCTGTATCTTACGATAGGATCGTATTCTTTCCACTGCTCAACTTCTTCTTTTGTTCTGTAAATCTGAGAATCATGTTTTGAATGTCCTCTCAGACGATAAGTCAGACCTTCAATAAGTACAGGTCCCTTGCCTTCTCTGCAGAGTTCTGCAAAATGGTAGACAGTATTGTAAACATCTACTATGTTGTTGCCGTCTATAGTTACTCCTGTTACCCCGTAAGCAGCTTTTTTGTCTGAAATTCTTTTTAATCTTGTAGATTTGGCAATAGGTGTAGACATACCGTACTGGTTGTTTTCGCAATAAAATATAAGGGGCAGATCCCACACTGCTGCAAGGTTGATAGTTTCATGGAATATGCCATTGCTGGTTGAGCCATCACCGATAAAGCATATTACAACCCCATCATTCTTTTGTAATTTGTTTGTCAAAGCGGCTCCAGCTGCTACTCCCATTCCGCCACCCACAATGCCATTGGCGCCCAGGTTGTAGGTATCCATATCAGCAATATGCATCGAACCGCCTTTTCCTTTGCAGTATCCATTACCCTTGCCTATGAGTTCTGCCATCATAAGCTTTAAATCAGCTTCTTTTGCTATGCAGTGACCGTGTCCTCTGTGATGTGAAACTATCCAGTCATTTTTTCTTATTGCGTTCATTGCTCCGACTGCATTCGCCTCTTCGCCTATGTAGAGGTGGCAGGTTCCATAGATCTGGCCCTTTAATATATACTGTTCAACTTCCATCTCGAAATATCTTATATCAAACATTCTTTTAAGCATTTCGATTTTCTGTTCTTTTCCCAGATCCTTGAATTTATTAGCTATTTTGTACTCTTTGAGATCTGTAAGTTTGTCCTTGATAATTGTGCATTCTCTTACTGTGCATTCTTTCAACTTAATATCCTCCTCTTATAATAATATTTAAAATTATTAAATATCTGATAAACATATTAACGCCTTATCACACTAACTTCGATAACAATATACATAATATTTATATTCTAATCAATAAAAAAATTAACTTTCTGAAAGTATTTCCCGAAGCTCTGCTACCTTGTCAAAAACTTCCTTTAAGGGACCGTTCAGTATCTCTTCGCGTTTTCTGTAAACCTTGTTATAAAGCTCACTATTGGCTTTAATGGGTTTATATGTATTTTTAACTTTTACCCATTCCCTTATAGTAGTTTTGATGTCAGGAATATCACCAGCACCAAAAGCAGCCAGCACAACATTTCCTATTCCTGCGCCCTCGCTTCTTTGAAGAGTTATATAGTTGCTGTTAAGAATATCAGCTTTCATCTGATTCCATAAATCGCTCTTGCTTCCGCCACCGATAACAGTAGTATCTTTTATATCAATACCGATTTCTCTGCATACATTTACCCATGACAGATATTCAAAAGCAATGGATTCCATGATGGATCTGTAAAGATTGCCTAATCCGTTTCCTCCTGAAAGTCCCAGCCATGAAGCGCTTGCATTAGGCCATATCGGATTTGACCTTCCCTGAAGAAACGGGAAGAATAATACGGCATTGGAACCCATGGGGATATTCTCTATAACTTTATTCATTTTATCGTATGAATCGTCTCTGCCTTTTTCCCTTAATATCTCGTCTCTGAACCATCTCAGGCTCAGGCCTCCTGCAGGAATAAAGCCCCAGTATGTATATTGATTATCCAGCGTACTGAATGCTGTATTTAACATTCCCGTGGCAGAAATATGTGTTGAAAATATTCCTGACAAAACTGTAAATATTGCAGCTGTACCAGCAACATCTGAGCATGAGCCATCATCAATAACTCCGGAACCAAGATTTGACTGCATGATATCGCCACTCCCGGCAATCAGTGGTATTCCTTCAACAAGACCTGTTTTTTCAGCTTCTTTTTTGCTAAGAGTACCGACTACTTCCCATGGTCTGACCACTTTGGGCAGTATTTCATACGGTATTCCTATTTCTTTAATCTGTTTTTCAGACCAGTTCTTTTTCCGGGCATCAAAACCCACAATCCAGCCTGACAAATGGCCCCAGTCAATAAAAGCATCTTTGGCTTTAAGTCCGCCAAGCTTTCCAAGCACATACTGCGCAGCAGAAACCGTTTTCTTTATTCTTCCGAAGACATCTTTCTGTTTATTCATGAACCATTTCAGAACTATGGGAGGCATATATGCTGATACTTCCGGATTTCCTGCTTCCTGCGCCCATATAGGTTCTGCATTTTTCTGTATATAATCTGCTTCTTCAGTTGCCCTGCCATCAAGAAACGGTACATACGGTCCTACAGGATTCCAGTTATCGTCTATTGGAACAAGTCCGCAGATTATCCCGCTACATGATATGCCTTTTACATTTTTGGAATCAATCTGGCTTTTTTTCATACATTCAGCAATGCCGTCTGTAACAACATTGTAAAACTGGTCCGGATCCATTTCTGCCCATCCCGGCTTTGGGTATTTTATTTCATGTTCCCTATATGCTTCGGCCATTAAAATACCATCTATCGAATAGATAGCGATTTTTGTACCCATTGTTCCATTATCGAAACCAATATAATATTTATTCATCGTCATCTCCTGAAATATAAATTTAAATAAACTTTAATTAATTCCTGATGTTAAATAATCAGCCGAATTAAAAACTCTTTATTTTTTTAACTAATCCAGTTTGGTAAGTCTTTTCTTCCTCTGTGAAATCATATTTGTTATCGAGTCAAAGGAAATCGCTGCTACCACCACTATACCGCTGACAGCTGTCTGCAGATAGGGAGATACACCAAACAAAACGATGATATTCTGTATAACGATAATAATGGCTACACCTATTATTGCACCCAGCGGATTTCCAATTCCTCCTACCAGTGAAATACCACCGATAACGCCTGCTGCAATTGAGTTAAGAGCCCATTCAGAACCGATACTTGGCTGGGCTGTTCCAAGCCTTGCTATCATGATAAGACCTGCAAGCGCATAAAGCATGCCTGCAAATGAAAATGCAAATATCCTGACTGGTGTCACGGGAAGACCAAGGATTCTGGCTGTTTCCCTGTTGTTTCCGATAGCATACATATACCTGCCAAGCCTGGTTAGTTTTACTATGAATAATACAATTACAAGCACCACCAGCATAATGACAAACGGCATAGGCAAAGGCCCAAGACTCCCCTTCCCGAGAAAATAAATTGACTCAGGAATATTAAGAACTGCCTGGCCTTTTGTTATGGTAAGGTTGACTCCGTTAAGTATGCCGACCATACCGATAGTTACCACAAGTGAATTAAGCCGCAGCCCGGTTACCAGAGCTCCGTTTATGAAGCCTATAAAAGCTCCAAGGATAAGGATTAAAACAAAAATAACAAACGGGTTAAAATTTGTCCTTACCATGAATATACCTGCAATAACTCCACAGAGCGCTGATGTTGTCCCGACTGTCAGGTCTATTTCTCCCAGAAGCAGAATACAGGCCTGCCCGAGAGCTACAATGCCAAGAAACGCAAATTCCCTTGCTTGAGATCTGATATTGTAGGCAGTCATGAAATAAGGAGAGAAAATAGATGCTATTATGATAAGAAAAAGAAATACAAGAAAGATATTTGTCATCTTGTTTTTTCTTATCGCATTAAAAAACGATTTAGCTTTTGAAGATTCTCCCATAATTAATACTTCTCCTTTTATCTATAATTAATTTTTGCTTAAACCAAGAATGGAATGCATGATATCTTTAATCCCTATTTTGCTTGTCTCAAATTCTTCTACTTTTCTGCCCTTATAGATAGTTATTATCCTGTTTGCGCATTTCACAAGTTCTTCAAGCTCGGAAGAGATTACAATTATTGAAACGCCCTTATCGGCAAGCTTCTTCATAAGCTTGTATATTTCCAGCTTGGCGCCCACATCAATACCTTTGGTGGGTTCATCAAAAATAATGATTTTCGGTTTGCCAATCATTGAGCGGCCTATAATTACTTTCTGCTGATTGCCGCCGCTTAAAAATTGTATTTCCTTATTGAGCGAGGGAGTTTTTATGTCATAGTCTTTCACAACTCCGTTTGCAATTGTTGTTTCTTTTTTAGCTGCAAAGGTAAATTCACCTATTATTTGTTTCAGCAAGGGTAGTGTTATATTCTCCTTTACACTTAAAATAGAAAAAATTCCCTGCGTCCTTCTTTCTTCAGGAAGGTATACGATACCGTTCTTTACCGATTTGCTGACATTGCCAAGCTTGTATCTTTTGCCATAAAGACTCACATTTCCTTTTGCTGCAGAAAGATAACCGTATATAGTCTGAGCTATCTCGGAACGTCCGGCCCCTACAAGGCCTGCAAAACCAAGTATCTCACCTTTTTTCAGTTTAAAACTTATATCTGCAAATCTTTCACCAGACAGGTTTTCAACTTCCAGAACTATTTCATCGGATATTTTTTCAGGATAAAATGTCATTGAAAGATCAATATTACGGCCGGTCATCTGCTGCATTACTTCCGGTATGTTTGTATCTTTTATTTTTGAATAAGCTACTTTTTCTCCGTTGCTTAAAACAGTTATCTCATCCCCGATTGTAAATATTTCTTCTATTTTGTGAGAAACAAATATAACTGCCTTATTGTCTGCTTTTAATTCATGAATTACTTTAAATAATCTTTCGATATCCTGCAGGCCAAGACTTGTGGTGGGTTCATCAAGCATAACTATTTCCGATTCCCTAAATACTATGGCTCGTGCAATCTGGAGAAGCTGCTGTTCTGAAACGGAGATATCTTCAACAATATCGCTGGGTTTTGCAGTTATATGAAATTTTTCAAGAAAAGGAACAGCTTTTTTATTTAATTCCCTATTGTTTACAAAAATGCTTTTTGAACCGGATTTTCCAAAAGGCATGAACAGGTTTTCCGCAACAGTCATGCTCCTGAAAAGGTCGAGTTCCTGGGGAACATAAGCAACTTTCTGATACATTCTTTTATCTTTTACAGCATCTACGCCATCAATATAGACTTTTCCTTCATCAGGAACACGCAAACCTGTTAATACTCTTGCTATCGTACTTTTTCCGGCACCATTTTCGCCCATAAGACAATGAACTTTGCCTTTTTCAAAACTAATACTTACATTTTTTAAGGCAACTACGCCGGGGTATACCTTAGTTATATTTTCCAGCACCAATATTTTTTGGTTTTCCATCTTAAAATCTTTCTTTGTAAATTTGTTAATTTACTTTTTGCCAATAAACATATTATAAAAATATGCTTGCTTATATAACTTTTATTCTATAATCGATAATTTTTCAATAAATTATTTAATTTCTTTTTTCAATCAAAAACAATAACTTAAAACTTTAAAACTCTTTGAAGTTGGGACTCCATAAGGTAGCCCCAACTTCAGTATATTCATTTTTTATTATTTATATATATCAGTGATTTAAATAATCACGATATGTTGTCTCTTATGTATTTTTAAAATCCAATACTTACAGAATACATGTCAGAGACTTATAAATAACTATCCGGTTGTTGCAAATCTGCCAAGGTATTCATCAACATTGGTCTTGTCTATGTATTTAACGCCCATGTCAACTTCCTTTGGAATTGGAACGCCAAGATAGTTCATGTAATGAAGCATTACAGAATAGCTGCCCTGCATATCAGGATAGAGATATACTGTTGATTCAAGAACGCCTTCTTTTACAAGATCAAGAATTGATGTCATTTCACCCATACCAACACACTGGATTTCTCCAACTTTACCTGCTTCCTTTATAGCCTGGCCAACACCAACAGGACCGGCAGCGTCACAAACCAGGTATCCAACCAGATCCGGGTTAGCAGCTATAGTAGCAGCTGCCTGCTGTCTGGCTGTCTCCATATCATCATTGTCAACTCCACCTTCGATAAGTTGTACATTTGGATATAGCTTGGGAACTAATTCTTTAAACAGATCATATCTCTGTTTGTGGCTTGGAGCTGTAGGGAAACCCTGCATTACAGCAACTTTTCCTTTGCCGCCTATTACATCCATCAGCCTTGTCATTTCAGCATTAACTATATCAACGTCTGTTGAAGTAACTGATGTCCAGTCATCAAATGCAGCCAAGTCAAATAAAGTAACCAGGATGCCTTGTGCCTGGATTTCTTCAAATACCTGTGCGCTGCCATCTACGTCCAATGGATCGATGATGATACCGTCAACCTGCTTAGCTGCAGCATTCTGAAGAATCATGTTCTGCTCAGCAACGTCTGCTGATGCAGGAGCGATGTATTCTACTGTTACCTTTGTATTGGTATTTTCAGTAAGAAGATTAGCCATTTCCTGAGCACCTATGTTAACGATGTCAAACCATGGGTGCACTACTTTAGGAACAAGCGCTAATTTTAATTCTCCACCTGCTACAGGTGCTGCTGTTGTTTCAGCTGCTTCTCCGGCTGCTGCTGTTTCTGATGCTGCCCCGGCTGCTGCTGTTGTTTCTGATGCTGCTGTTGTTTTGCAACCTACTCCAATGAATCCCATTGTAGCTACTATACATACAGCAATAAAGGCTACGATTAGTTTTTTCATTATACCTCCCTTTATTTAATAAACTTATAGATTACTTATTGCTTTTTTAATAAAAAACAAAAACGGGCAATTAAAAAATTAATAGCAGAATTCACCTCCTAATGCCTGAAAGCCCTTTTATTAAAAGAAACCATGAAAGATTAAAAATCATTTTAATAAAAATAATGCAAAACACTCTGATATCAAAACACATATTCAAATTTTCAATAAAACAATTCACTGCGCCGGTTATAGCGAGGCTTCAACATAGAAGCTGAATACTGCTCCATTCCATAAATCTTCTTCATACTCTATGCTTGAGAAATCTTCGGAATACAGTGTTCCCTCTATTTTTATAACCGGATCGAATTTCTTGCAATTCAAAAGTTTTGCATTATTTTCATCCAGAAAAGATAACTGTAAAATCTGCTTGGAATGTACAATTTTTATTTTATAAGATTCATATATCTCATACAGGGAATCATTAAGATCCAGATTCTCTATACCGGGACAATATTTTATATTTATATACCTTGTATCTATCAGCAGGGGAATTTCATTTCCATACTTGACTCGTTTTATTTTTAACAGCTTATCTCCTTTTGAAAGATTAAGCTTTTTATGATACTTGGTAAAATTGCTTATTATTTCTTTTTCAATGAGCTTTGATGTCGGCTTTAGCGACTGCTTCTTGACGTTTTCGGAAAAACTAATAACTTTTTTAAGGCTTCTTAAAATTTTTGTCTGAAGAATGAATGAACCTTTTCCCTGAATGCTTTCTATCAGATTCTCTCTTTTTAAAACATCAAGCGACTTACGGGCAGTTGTTGAAGAAACATTATATTTGTTCATTATATCTTTTTCCGAATATATTTTTTCCCCGTATTTCAGTACACCAGATTCAATATCTTTTTTAATATCCTCTGATATTTTAATATATTTTGGAAGATAGTCTTTTACAATATCATCATACATATTTTATTAAGTTAGTGCGTTAACATGTGATAACAATAAGTTAGTCTTAGAATTTACCTGATTATTAATGAAATGTCAATGCATTATGAATATTTTTTGAATAAGCCTCGGTAAAATATGTTTTGAGGTTTAAGTTAGACATTTTGAAGATTTAAGTTAAACGTGATATTTTATGACAATCTCTTTTTTCTTCTCTCAATCAGCTCATTAAACACTCTGACGGTCTCTTTTATGCTGTTGTTCCATGAAAATACTTCTTCTACCCTGTTCCTGTTTTGTTCTCCCATTTTTCTGGCCTTTTCAATATTATTCAAAGCCCATAGCATTTTCTCTGCCAGATTTTCGACCTTATCATCTGCCGCATATATTCCGTTTTCACCCAGGAATCTCCTGTTGTTTTTAGAATCAAAACATACTACAGGAAGTCCGGCACCCATGTAATTGATAACCTTTCCGCTTGCCTCGCCGGCCTTATCTATTTTTGGTTCTACCGCAATATCGCTTATGTTGAGATAGTCAGGCAGTTTAAAATAGTCAACCATTCCTGTCATATGAACATTCTCAGAGATTCCCATTTCTTCTATCTTTTTTTTGGTTTCTTCCACGGGATAACCAATAATTAAAAAGTGGACGTCTTTTCTTTCTTTTAAAACAATAGGCATAGCTTCCACAAGATTCCATATCCCTTTTGCAGCAAGCAGCGCTCCGGTAAAAATAATAACAGGCGAGTCCTCAGAAATGCCCAGATTCTGCCTCAGGTCCTTTGGTGGGATAGCATTAAAAAAATCCGTGTGCACGCCGTCTATTACAACACTTACCCTGGCAGGATCAATCTTGAATCTTTCTTTTATGATATCTCCGTTTGAAACGGAGCTGCAAATGAAATGATCCGGCATTCTGCAAATAAATTTTTCAAAATTATGGAAAAACCATTTTAGAGGTTTTGTTTTTAACCAGTTAAAAGTTCCGAGTTCTGAAGTAAGACTTCCCTGCACATCAAAAACAAGCGGTATCTTCCCAAAAGCAACCAGATATTTTAAAAGACCGCCTACAAAAGCACCTTCATGAAGATGTCCGTAGATAATATCCGGCTTTTCCCTGAGATATATTGATACTGCCTTGAAAAACAACAGGAAATCCATGTAAAACTTGTGTATTGATGGACCGGCCTCAAGTTTCTTATACCAGGGTATTCTTATCATTCTCCTGATATCAAGGCCTTCAAGGTCTCTGCCATTATGATAAGTGCAGATAATATTATAAAAACCATTGTTTTTAAGCGAGTTAACCTCACCCAGAATCCGCATATGACATCCGCGGTCAGCAAAAAAAGGAGTGGGAACTATATTGAGGACTTTCTTTGTTTTTTCTTTATTATCATTCATAAAAAAACATTATTTATTAAAACACTTTAAAAGACAAATTTAAATCAGACTATTATTTAAAATAAGCAGAAATAATAATAAATATCCGCCGTGATTATTTTACTTGTTTTATTTTAAAAAAGAAGTGCAATATAAAAGAAATTCAATATATATAAATATAAAAACCCCGGATAATTCTTTTCCCCTCCGAGGTTTTTATATAAT
>DUQM01000081.1 GCA_012837825.1 Actinomycetota bacterium
GTCGGTACGCCTATGACAGGACACATCGAAATAGAGCTGATAATCCCGGGCAGGGCGCCTTCCATGCCGGCAACTGCAATTATTACCTTGGCTTCAAGGATGTCTTTTTTATAATTCAGAAGTCTGTGCAGTCCTGCAACTCCGACATCATATATTTTCCTTACATTATTTTCCATCAGATAAGCGCTAAGACAGGCCTCTTCTGCAACCGGAATGTCTGACGTGCCCGCACAAACAACTGCTATACCTTCTTTTAATTTACTGTCATGGTCTGATGGCACCATAAAAATACATTGCGATAATTCATCGTAATTAAGCTTCGGGAATTCTTTCTGCAAATCAATATAGCATTCCCTGCTTGTTTTTGTTATTAAAAGCCTGTCCGAATATTTAAGTATGCTTTTTGCAATCTCCACTGTCTGCTGCTTTGACTTGTTGGCACCGAAAATAACTTCCGAAAAACCTCTCCTCAGGTTGCGATGGTGGTCAACTTTGGCGTAGCCTATATCCTCAAAATACATCTCACTGATTTTTTTTGTTAGTTCTTCTTTGTTTATCTTTTCATCTAGAAAATTATCAAGCAGTCCATCTAAAATTTTTCCAATTTCATTTTCCATAACAAGATATTATATCAAAAGGGAAATTATTAAAACCTAAGTAATAATAATTTCCCTTTTATTTTTTATCAGTGATTTTATTTATCGGAATAAATTCCCATACATAGTCACAACAAGCACAGCCGTCTCAATTGATACCACGCTTATTAACTTGATCAATATATTCATGGAGGGACCGGCAGTATCCTTTAACGGATCCCCTACAGTGTCGCCGACAACTGCTGCTGAATGCTCAGGCGTTCCGCTCCCGCCTTCTTCTTCTATCTTCTTTTTTGCATTGTCAAGAGCTCCGCCTGCGTTCGCCATGAATGTAGCCTGGGCAAAACCGGAAAGAAGAGTGCCGATAATAAGGGCAACGACGCCGCCGGGTCCAAGAAGAATACCCACAACGACAGGTATTACAAATATAAGAATTCCGGGTATTATTATTCCTTTCTGTGCTGCTTTGGTCACAATGGTTATAAAAGTCTTTGAATCGCCCCTGGATTTTCCTGCCATTATGTCCTTTATCTGTTTTCTTGCTTCAATTACAACCTTATTGGCTGCTTTTCCAACTGAACCTATAAGGAGAGATGTAAACAGGAAAGGCAGTATTACTCCCACAAACAGACCGGCAAGTATCTTTGGATCTTTCATAAAATCAACTACAAGACTCAGTCCCATTTTTTCGGTAAGAAGACCTATCTTTGAGAAATAAGCCTGTCCCAGCGCTATCGCCGTTATGGCTGCGCTGCCTATCAGTATGCCTTTTCCTATTGCCGCTGTAGTATTGCCTACCGCATCAAGCTTGTCTGTTGTTTTTCTTACCTCAGGATCGAGTTCAGCCATTTCTGCAATACCGCCGGCATTATCTGCAATAGGGCCGTAAATATCAATGGCTATTGCAAAGGGTGATACTGAAAGCATTGCAACAGCGGCTACTGAAACCCCATACAGTCCCATCTGTATATTCACTGAACCACCGGAAATATAAAAACTGAAAATCATGGCTAATATGACTATAAATGCAGGAAGAACGGTGCTTTCCATGCCGTAGGCAAGTCCGTTTACAACAAGTGTCGCCGGACCGCTCTTGGCACTCTCTGCAATATTTCTTGTGGGCCTGAACTTGGAATCAGTATACAAAAGAGTAACCAGACCGATCATAAATCCGGCAAGAAGGCCGCATATGGATGCATAAAATATATACATATAGCCTGTTCCCATGATGAACCATGTTATAAAGAAAGAAAATAATATTATCAGTATAGAAGTTACAAACAGACCTGAAAGAGTAGTGGCAGTAAGCTTGCTGACTGTCACATTCTGTTTATATCTTGAAATCATGCCTTTTATGATAAATATCGCTATTATTGAAGCAAAAACACCTGCTGTGGAAATCAGCATGGGAAGCAGTATGCTTTTTAAAAGCATAGGGGAATTTCTGAATGCAATAAAACCAAGAAATTCGGTAGAAATTATTGCTCCCACCCATGATTCAAGAGAGTCTGCCTTCATTCCCCTGACGTCTCCCACATTATCGCCAACATTGTCGGCTATGGTTGCAGGATTTCTGTAATCATCCTCTCTTAGACCAGACTCTACCTTTCCAACATAATCAGCACCCATATCAGCTGCTTTTGTGAATATTCCCCCGCCGGTTCTCATAAAAAATGCTGCAAAACTGGCACCGATTGTAAAAGTTACAAGAATGTTTACGACATGGTCAAGATTGGTTATCAGATCGCCGCCCGTTCTTCCATACCACCAGTACAG
This sequence comes from Actinomycetota bacterium, assembly GCA_012837825.1. Classification (NCBI taxonomy): domain Bacteria; kingdom Bacillati; phylum Actinomycetota; species Actinomycetota bacterium. The sequence continues at coordinate 2,373 of DUQM01000081.1, forward strand.
GGCATTGAACCATATTGCAGTATCAAATAATGCAACCACTCCCAGGACAAGACCTGCAGCTGAAGCAGCAGTAAAAGCAATATTCATCGCCTCTCCAAGACCTTTTTCCTTTGCAGCCTGTGTTACCCTTGAGTTTGTTTTAGTAGAAATCCACATGCCTATATAGCCTATCAGCAGGCTGAAACCGCCTCCTGTTGCAAAAGCAAGAAGAGACGGATATTCGAGAAAACCGAAAATTACCATTAAAAACAGCAGGATTTCAATTACAACAAAAAATATTATCATCATTCTTGCCTGCTGATTAAGATAGGCCCGGCTTCCTGCAAAAATCGCATCTGATATTTCCTGCATCCTTTTATTTCCACGACTTTTCCTGTTTACAAGCTTTGTGAAAATAACTGCAAGAACCAAAGCTACCAGAGCGCCGATAAAAGGCACTATTCTTAAAAACATCATACCTGACATGTTCAACTCCCGATTCTTGTAACAAATGATATTAATAAAAATATATTAAATTATAATTATTTAAA
>DUQM01000082.1 GCA_012837825.1 Actinomycetota bacterium
CTGCACTTGCGTTTCCGACCATTTCCGGCCATGAAGGAATGGTTGTTATATCGATTTTTGAATAATTTATTTTTCCGAATACAAGAAGATATCTTACGATATCTTTAAACTCAATATCTGTCCATACATACCTGGTCAGATAATTAATAAAGAAAGGCATTTTAATAAATTTCTCCAGATCAGACTGCTGCCTCATTAATGCGATTATTATTTTGGCTGCTTCCCTTTCTCTTGCAAAGGCTCCTCCCTGATGCCCCGGTTCCCCGCTTCTGTGTCTGTTTCTTGCAAGAGCAAGAGCCTGTTCCCCGTTTAAGTGGTGTATCCCTTTTGAAAGATAGCAGCCCGAAAATCCGTCAGCAAGATCTTCCTTTACCTCAACTGTGACTCCGCCAAAGAAATCAATAAGAGGCTTGAATCCGTCAAAATCAGTTATTATGTAATTATCTATCTCAAGACCCGAAAACTTTTCAATAGTCTCAACGGCAAGCTCATTTCCGCCTACGGCATGTGCTCCATTTATTTTACCTTCTCCGTGGCCGGGAATATCCACCCAGGTATCTCTTGGAATTGTCACTATGGTTCCTTCCCCGCTTTCAGGATTAATATGTAAAATCATTATGATATCCGTTCTGCCGTTTACCCTGCCTCCGGGTCTGTCAAATGCACTGTCATCCCCCAGAATCAATATGTTTATCGAATCAGGCTTTTTCGTTTCACTGCCTTTAAGATTATTTTCATTGCACAGGTGGAAATCAGCAAGAAACTGATTAAAAAATAAAGAAGCCTTATCAGCCTCAATGTTTTCGCCCATATATTTAATTATAAAAAAAGCATCATCATAAACAAAACCGGTTATCATATCTGTCATATTTTTATTATCAGCCAGTTCAGCTACATATCTGTAACCCAGTATTTCAGCGTTTATGCCGCTTATTTCAACATCCTGCTTATCCAGTTTGGAAGAATTATCAAAATCATTTAACCCGTCAAGATATTTCTGGGCAAATATCTCAGAATTATACAGATCATCTGCTTCTTCACTGCCTGATATATTAATAATTATACTTTCACTATTATCACTATTATGCAGTACCAGTCTTTCACCTTTATCTTTTTCATATACAGACCAGCCTTCGGGAATTTTAAAGAAATAATCTGCAAAGTTTTCCGAACTGCTGAAATACAGGTTTTTATCAGTAGTCGTGGTAGTCACACTTATCGAAGTTTCGGTAGTTTTTTCTTCAGATAAAGAAGTAGTTGTTTCCGCGACCTCTTTGTTATCGTTTCTGTATTTATTTATCAGGAAGAATGACAGGATTGAAAGAGCTGCAACAATACATGCAATAATAATTATCATAAATATCTTTTTCATAATTAAGTATTACTCCGGAACTTGGTTTTTATAACAGAAAAATATCAGGAAAGTATATAATATATTAAAATATGATTCAATAAATTACTGAAAGTGATTTTTCATCAGTAACACTTATTGTTCCGTCCGCTTTTTCAACAATCCTAAGCCATATTCCTTTTTTACCGAAATCTTTGGCTTCTTTCTTGGTGCTGAAGTATATATCTATTCTGTTGCCCTTGATCTTTCCTCCTGTATCCTCCGCAATGAAAGTACCTATATCTTTTATCTGGACTTCTGTGCCCAGGGGAATTACATAAGGATCGACAGCTATAACTCCTTCATGGATTTTTTTACCGGTAGCAGTAATATTGTCCGTCCCCTGAGATGGATCGTCTGCACTGTAGCCTGTGGCAACAAAATAAAACCATTCAACAAGCTCGGTTTCTTTTTTATTTATGATGACCGGCTCTTTTTTAATGATTATTTTCTCATTTTCGTATTCTGCTCTTGTGAAAAACTTTAAAACATCTCCTTTATATCCCAAGTGCAGCCATAACGCTCCAAAAATAATCATGGCAATAAGAACCCAGAATAAAAGGTTTATTATAATATTATATTTCTTCAATTTTACCCCTCTGTTTACTATAAAAAAACAGTAAAAACGATATGCACGCCTTATATATGCATGACTTTTATAACAAAATAAGCTATAAAACAGCTTTAAAATAAAAACCCCGATAGATTATACGAATAAAAACTTAAAAATCAACCCTGGAAAAATCTCCGAATAAATTACTATACATATGTATAGTAATTATTGTATAATCTGTCATGGAGCACATAAAAATCAAACTTGTCAGGGAGAAGATGTAAAATGGCTAAAAAAGAAGGACTTACAGAAAAACAAAGTGCCTTTCTTAAAGAAATATACAGATTTATATCAGAAAAAAAATATCCCCCTTCGATCAGGGAGCTTGCTTCCATATCAGGGTTTTCCTCTCCCAGGGGAGCATCAGATCATTTGAACATGCTGGCCAGAAAAGGCTATGTTCAAAGGAATCCTTCACCAAGGTCTTTGAGGCTGACAGAAAAAGCTTTCTGGTATTTAAAAGTCCCTAATCCTTTCAGCGATGATAATGTAATGTATCTTCCTCTTCTCGGCAGAATAGCAGCAGGAAAACCTGTTTTTGCAGAAGAAAACATAAGCGAGTATGTGCCGGTATCAAAACATATAATGGGCAGAGCTGAAGGACAATTCATTTTAAAAGTAAGAGGAGACAGCATGTCCGGAGACCATATAGTCGACGGGGATATGCTTATCGTAAAAATACAAGACACTGCAGAAAACGGAGATATCATAGCTGCACTTTTAAACGATGAAGCTGTAGTTAAAAGATTTTACAGACGTTCAGATGGAACGGTTGAGCTGATATCGTCAAATCCCTTATATGAGCCAATAGTTGTAAAGGATGCTATAAAAATACAGGGCAAAGTTATCGCCATTTACAGAAGTATTTATTAGTCCGTGTAATCGGATCTTTTATCAAGCTGGAAAGTTTTTATAAAAAGACCGTTCCTTTTTTTATAAAAAACAACTTGGGAGAAACATTAAGGCTTGGAATTTATAAAGATAGCAAATAATCTTATAGACGCAGAGGCTTTTGACTTTACAGGATTTAAAAGAAAAAGCTATTTCAGACAGGCATTAAGAAGGAAATATACAGTAACCGGATCATGTGCAGATAAAACATAAATAATAAATACGGGATATGGAAAACAAAAGACAGATAATACATGTGGACATGGATGCTTTCTTTGCACAAATAGAGCAAAGAGATAATCCTGAATATAAGGGCAAACCTCTTATCGTTGGGGGACCGGTAAACAGAGGTGTAATTTCTTCTGCTTCCTATGAAGCAAGAGCTTATGGTCTTTACTCAGGCATGCCTCTTTATAAGGCCAGGAAATTATGTCCGAAGGGCATATATGTTCCTGTAAATATGGAAAAATATCTTTTTGAATCCGGAATAATAAGAAATATTTTTTATCAGTTCACTCCCCTTGTCGAACCGGTAGGATGCGATGAAGCCTTTCTTGATGTAACCGGATGTGAAAAACTTTTCGGCAGAGCTTTTGATATCGCAAAAAAGATAAAAGGTGCTATTTATGAAAAAACCAATCTTGTATCCTCCGCCGGAGTAGGATCAAATAAATTTTTCGCGAAACTTGCATCAAATCTTGGCAAGCCAAACGGCCTCATCGTGCTTGAAAAAACACCTGAGACTATGAGCAAAATAAAAATGCTGCCTGTTTCAAGCATCTGGGGAATTGGAAGATCCACTGAAAAAAGCCTTAATAAAATGGGTATCAAAAGCATTGGTGATCTTGCTGGCATGCCTCTTGAAATACTTAAAATGAAATTTAAGAAAACCGGGGAATTTATCTATAAAATGGCAAACGGAATTGACAACCGGCCTGTGCTGCCCCCTTCAGATCCAAAATCCATAGGAAGAGAAATGACTTTGCCCGGAGATACATCGGATATAGCTGTATTAAAAACAGTAGTACTAAGGCTTATTCAGAAAATAGTTATCAGTCTTTGCCGCGAAAAATGTAAAGGGAGAACAATAACATTAAAAATAAGATTTTCAGATTTTACAGGAATATCATCCAGAATAACAATCGACAGGTATACCGACAATATATTTGAAATCTATAAAACAGCCCTTTCCCTGATCCGAAAAACAGATCTTGTCAGAAAAAAGGTAAGGATGATAGGAATTTCGGTGTCAGGACTTAAAAAACACAGTCTTGCTGAATACGGTCTTTTTGAAAATAATGATAAAAAAGACAGTATTGCAAAAACAATATATGAAATAAATTCCCGATATGGAAATAACAAGATATTTGTCGCAGAATCAATAAATGAAATTAATGAATGAATATGATTAATTAATATATTAGTGTAATTATGTTTATGGCAAAAACTTCTTCTCTTATTCTGTTAAAAAAAGATGGTATTTCCGGAACCTTTTTTATAAGTATTTCTTTTCAGGCATTCAAGTTGTTCTCCGGAATTGCTTCATAAAAAAATTAGCTTTCATCATAAATAATTTCTATAATGAATTAAATTATTTGTTTTTACAATAAGTCAGTTATTAAAATTAAAAATATAAAAATTTTTATATTTTTAAATCAACAATAATTAGGTCTTGGAAAGGAGTTTGAATGGAATTAAAAATAGATGCTCACCTCTGGTGTTTGGGCGGATATTCTGAAAGATACGTTCCCGGAGGTTATTATGACGATATGAGACTTGAAGAAAAACTTGAGATTTTTCAAAACACAAAAGGAATAACGGGAATTGTTGTATTTCTGCCGACCGATCCTCTGCCTTCTGAGCCTGAAAAACTTGTAAAGCTGCTTAATAATTATGACCTAAAGGTTTCAAGCATAGAGCCGGAAATCTGGAGTGATCGAAAATGGAAAAACGGAGCATTCTCTACAAATGAAAAAAAAATAAGAAAAGAAGCCATTAGAATAATGAAGGAAGGCATCGATCTCTGTAAGGAATTAAAAGCAGACAGCGTCCTTTTATGGCCGGCGCATGATGGTTTTGATTATGTTTTTCAGTCAAACTATAAAGACGGCTGGAAATATCTTGTTGAAACGACAAGAGAAATAGCATCATATAATCCTGATGTAAAAATAGCCATAGAGGCAAAATCAAAGGATCCAAGGCAGAAACAGTATATCAGCGATACGGGAAAAGCACTTGCTTTTATAAGTGAAGTCGGTATGGATAATGTTGGATGCGCTCTTGATGTAGGCCATGCTCTTATGGCTAATGAAAATATTGCTGAGTCATGTATGCTGATTGACAGGTGGAACAAGCTTTTTCAGATACATATAAATGAAAACTATAAAGATTCCGACCCTGATATGATTTTCGGTACAATAAATTTTTGGGAAATGCTTGAATTCTTTTATTATCTGAATCAGACAAATTATAACTCATGGTGCACAATAGACATTATTTCATCACGGGATGACAGAAAAAAAGCTTTCCAGCTTGCTGTTAGCAATACCTGGTGGTTTAAGGAAATGGCCGACAAGCTGCTGACCCATAAAGAAAAAATAGAGGATAATATGAAAAGCTACAGATTTGCCGACAATATGGACATCCTTAAAGAAATTATTTTTGAAAAATAAAAATATCAAAAGGGACTATAACTAAAGCAAAATCAGTATTTCCAAATGACAGCTCCCTTATGAAAATCCTCTATCTTGCCACAATGGAGGTCGCTAAGAAATGGACGGAGGATGAAAGACAGGTCAATAATGCTTTCCCAGCTAAATATTTATTTTAAGGAAAGGATAGAATCTTATGTGGTATAATTTAAGTCCGGAAAAGATTTTATCCAATCCAGGCTTAAATATTTGCAGCTTTATAGAAAATAATCTAATTTCTCTGACTGCTTAATATATTATTTCCTTGTCCCGTATAAAGGCTTTTGCAATTTTTGCCGTGATAACGGCATCAATGCCCTTTTCATTTGTTTCGACAGAGCCTCTTGCAGCAGCACCATTTACCAACATCACCACTTCATCTATTCCTGCACCTATTAAATCTGCAGCAATATGAAAATTTTTTTCATATTCACCATAAACATTCATTTCCTTTACTACCAGCAATTTGTAACCCTCATACTTGGGTTCTTTTGCATTGCTTACAACTGTTCCTATGACTCTGCCGATAATCATTTTTTATAATCCTTGTCAACATTAACTGAATCAATTATCGCCGTAATTGTGGTATCTGAAAGAACTGTTGCATGTTCAAAAGCCTGACCGGCCTGAAAGCTTATCTCATAGGCAACAGTTTCACCGACCGCTGAACCAACGGCATCCATCGCAAAAAAAGGCTTACCGGTTAATTCTCCGGTTTCAGGATTTAAATCCTGTATTATTTTTATTTCTATACCTTCATATGAATAATGCTTGTGATCCGACCACGTAACTCCGATGACTTTTGCAAGAAACATATCTTTGTTCAGCTCCAATCCGGCTGCGCTATTTTATTAAATGCCTGTATCTTTCTTCGATATTTACAGAATCTACTTTTGCAGAAATAGCCTGGTCAACCGGCATGTCCGTATTGCCTCTGAGCATCCTGCTCGGACTGCCTTTTATTACAAGAACTATTTCCCCTATGCCCAGTCCCAATGTATTTTCCGCACAAACTGCATACTCATCTCTCTCGCTTAAATCAAGATTAAGCATCTGCACCATATAGAATTTTACAGACTCTACTTTTTCGTCCTTTACCGTACATACGATTTCTTTTTTTATTATTCCCAGATCCAATCCATATCCCTTATAAAAAAACAGTAAGCAACATTTTTGTTTTACTTGTCTTCAAAATATTCTTTTCTAAATTTTTTAAAATCATCAATTCTTGCCATTATAGTTGAGTCTGCGGGCATTTTACTTGTAAGAGCCGGCATCCTTCCTGCGCTGCCTCCGCATACAAGAACATAATCTCCTATACCTATGCCTATGGCGTCAAAAGATATTTCATATTTGCCGGCCGGTTCAAGCCTTGAGTTAAAATATTCTACAATAAACAACTTTGCCGAGCTGAGCTGTTCAATTTTAGCTACAGAAACTACATTACCGATTACTCTGCCTATATACATTCTGTTTAATCTTTCAAATCATATATGTTTATTTTATCTACTTTCGCCACTACGGCTGATTTTATGGGTGTTTTATCGATACCTACAATTCTGCTTATCGCAATATCATCATCAGAAAGCAGAACTATTTCGCCACTGCCAACGCCTACCCCGTCTTCAACTATAAAATACCTGCCTGTCGGTTTTCCGTCAGGGTCAATGGTTCTGGCTATTTTCAGCTTTGTGCCTTCAATTTTTTTTACTTTTACAGTACTTGTAACAGTACCAATTATTTCAGCTATCAGCATAATTAAAAAAATCAGTTCTCGTTCTGTAGATATTATCAGTTTTCAAATATTATAAAAAGACCGCAAATCAGTTAAACGGGTTCGTCATATAAATCTTTCAAACCTGTCCTTTTTTGCCTTGCAAACCGGACATATCCCGGGCGGATTATTTCTGGCGCAGAGATAACCGCATACTTTGCACCTGTATATCGGATATTTTAAATTCAGATCATTTCCCTGAACCTTCACTTTTGGTTCGCTTATCTTTTTTTCCTTTCCCTGATCTGCTTTTTTTCTTCTCTCAGGAATCGATGAAAGCTTTTTACTGCCTTTGATTACCTCTTCCGAAACATAAAGAGCACAATAGCAGGCATCGTAATCATTAAGATCATCGTCTCTGTAATCGCAGGGACAGATTATATCTATGTCCTCTTTCTTTTTTCCGCTGGCAAGACGGCACGGACAGGATTGATAGCCATATCTGCTTTCATTGATTAAAAGACTTCTTACCAGTTCTTTTGAAAAAGATTCCTCTGAATTAAGAAAATAACCATTTTCAAGTGCATCTTTTTTTATTTTTTCAAAAGCTTTTTCCAGCTCTTTTTCTTCAATATCTTTGTTTTGTTTCACTTTTCCAGCACTTCCCTTATTTTAATTTCATCAAATCCTCTTATCGCTTCCTTATCATCAATAACAAGAGTTGGAAATCCTCCGGATGGATTAAACTTTTTGACCTGCTCAACAGCAAAATCCTGTTCATTGCTATCAAGAAAATCAACATCTATATAATCGTATGACACACCCAGTTCGTTTAAAAGCATCTTGGTCTTTCTGCACCATATGCAGGTACTTAATGCATATAAAACAAGCTTGTTCTTTTTAATCCCGTCCACATGTTTTGTGTTTAAATTCATCAGTTCCCCCTCTTTCCTTAAAAATTATTCTATTTTTGGAAATAAAATAATTTTTAAAACTATTTGTTTATCGTTTATATTTATTTTTAATGATTATATATTATTTATTTTTAAATAAGAATTAAGATTTTTTAGTTTTTATAACTTTAACCTGCAAGTATAGGTTTCAGATGATATTTTATGTATGAAAAACCACAATCTGCATTTTCCTCTCTGCAAATCGGAATCTATTAAACCAAAGACAGGTCTTCCAAATAATCAATCCACCCGGAAAGTGTCTCCTGTGTAAATTCCTTAAGTGCAAGCAGGTAGATGCTATAAGCTTCCGGGTCTATTTTATGGAGGGTACGGAGTGCTTTATTAGGTCCACAGTAACGCAGGCGTTTAATATTAAAATAGATCTCCAGACTGTCATATAGAAGCCAGTGCCATCTGTAGTAGCCTTCAGTATCCCCACGGGATGTGCGCATTAACATTTTTTTCAGCCAGTAAACTTCATTTTGGATTTCTTCATTTGTTTTAAGGGTTCTTCCCTTAGTGAATTCAAGAACACGCTCTTTTAATGATTTTGCAATTCCTTTTTTATCCAATACAATTTCCCCATCAAATACCTGGATAAAATCTTCCGGATTGTATTCATCTTGAAACACCTCAGGCGGATAGATGAACACATCAAGAGGAATATCCTCAATCACTGAAGAATCATGCTTCTTCGAACTATTTGCGATGACTAATGCGTCAAAATCGCTATGCTCATTTGCACTTCCGTCTACGAATGAGCCATACACAATAATCGCATCCGGACTATATGTTTCAATAAGATATTTAATGATTGTGTCTCTTTTAATCACTTAATTGATACGCCTCCATAAATTCTACTTCTCCATCGACAATTATTCTGACGGAAAACATAAATAAAATCCACTTCCGGAAAATGCTGGGGTCTTTATTGGAAAAAGAAAAACCGTCCAATTTACAGGCCAGGCGGTTCTGATCCTGGAGGCGACATCCGGATTCGAACCGGAGATAAAGGTTTTGCAGACCTCTGCCTTACCACTTGGCTATGTCGCCTTTGAGATATGTAATTATAAAATAAAATCACATAAAAGTTAATAGCGGTATAAAGGTTTTTAGAAAAACCCGTTTATTCTGCCTTTGCAGAACCTGCACCTGCCGTCTTCAATATTATTTTCCATTATATTATATCCATGGCGACTGATTAAAAGCTTCCCGCATGCGGGACAAAAGCTGTTTTCCAGATTATTTGCAGGAATATTGCCGGCATAAACATATTTTAGCCCTGCCGATTTTCCTATTGCTACAGCCTCCGTTATTTTATCTGTTTCAGTTGCCTTTATGGATGATTTATACTGTGGGTAATAAGCGCTTAAATGCCATGGAAGTTCGGCCGATATATTTTTTAAAAACTCGGCCATTGCCCTTATTTCTTCCTTGGAATCATTCAGTCCGGGGATCAGCAGAGTTGTGACTTCCACCCATATTTCTCTGCTTTTAAGATACTCGATATTTTCAAGAACAGGTTTTAGTCTTGCTCCTGCATATTTTCTGTAAAAATCATCTGTAAAACTTTTAAGATCAATATTTGCCGCGTCCAGATAAGGAGCAATTTTATCAATAGCTTCTTTTGTCATGTAGCCATTCGTCACAAAGACATTTTTAATTTTGTTTTCTTTTGCAATTACTGCTGTATCAAATGCAAATTCAAAAAAAACCGTCGGTTCCGTATATGTATAGGAAATACTTTTACAATCGTATCTTAAAGCCTTTTTTACGATGTCATCAGGATTATAGTAAACGCCCCGGTTCTCCGCTTCTCCCTCTGCTATCTGGGAAATCTGGTAATTCTGACAGAAAAAGCATTTAAAATTACATCCGGCACATGCTATTGAATAAGACATGCTGCCGGGCAGGAAGTGAAATAAAGGTTTTTTTTCAATTGGATCAATGTTCTCTGTAATCAGCTGTCCGTAATTCAGGCTGAAAAGCTTTCCTCCGATATTTTTCCTTACATTGCATTTCCCGAAGGCATTATGGGCAATCGTACACATATGGCTACATAAATAGCATGATGTTTTTGACTGGCTGATTTTTTTATATAAATAGCTTTCTTTCATTTTTAATGGTGTCGGAAGGGGGACTTGAACCCCCACGAACTATACCGTTCACAAGGCCCTCAACCTTGCGCGTCTACCAATTCCGCCACTCCGACATATTGTCAAAATATTTTAAATTCTTTTTTGTATTGTTTCAACTCAAATCATTTCATATCCTTAATTTATTATATTGCGAACACCTTGTTTTTCAAAATAAAAGAATTACCAACTCAAGAAGTCTGCCTGCAAAAAAAAGAAATACGGGAAGAATTACTGCTTTTTAGCTTATTCTACCGGCTTGAGACAGATAGCAAGATGCTCCCAGAGATTACCTTTTTCGATCAGCACATCTATATTTTTATTTTCATCAAGCTGTGTTATTAGTTCCATGTCTACGGGAATACTTGTCAGACCTATTTCGCCATTTTTTAAAGAAGCTATCAGCAGATTTTTATCTGCTTCAAGCACTATTTTTATTTTATCCACTTCAGAAAAATTATCCTTGTAATAAATATTTTTTTCCAGCAGCATATACTGGTCTTTTACCCATTCCGTAATCTTATAAGGCCCGCAGCCGAATGAGCCATCTATAAGCAAATTCCCGATGGCATCTTTTTCAAGCATTTTTTTATTCAGAATAAATGTAAATAATTTTTCATAATTCTGAATAGGATCAGTAAAATATATATAAAATTCCGTTTCGCTCACTATTTTTATTTCTTTTATATTTTTATATCCAGCTTCTTTAAGGTTAAGGTTTTTATCAGCAATAATTGCTTCTATCGTGGCTTTGACATCCCCGGAATTCACCCGCATTCCATCCTGCCAGAAAATATTTTCTTTCAAAGTTATAAATATGCTGTTGTCGGATCTGCTTATGGCCGTTTGTGATTTTGCATCATCTATAAGATCAGGGATGTAGCTCCCATCTTTGTCCGGTTTCCACAAACCTCTTGAAACTATGCTATTTATATAATTCATAAATATATTTTCTTCCAGAAAAGGATTCATTGTGGAAGGCATATTATCGGTCCCGATTACCAACTCCCCTTCTTCACCTTCTTCCAAATTTAGTTTGATATTCTGTATATTCGATAAATAATTGCCGTCGGAAGAACTTATTTCAAGATTACTTATTTCTGTATTAAAAGCTACTGCATACAGTCTTGAAAAAAGCGGTAGTATGAAAGAATCTTCAAAAATTTTATTTTGTATTTCCTCTGCAATATCTTTCTTCTCTTCAATATCTTTGGTCAGAATAAGTTTCTGCAGATTTTCGTCAATGGCAGCATTTGAATACCAGTAAAAATTATTGCAATTCTGGTTTTCAGCTGTTTCATTTACCGGTATTTTTGTAGAATTAAAATAATTCAGAAGCTCATTTGGATTTGAGGTATATAAAGACCATAAGGCAAGCTCATAATTGCCAAGCCTAATATGTTCATTATACCATTCGTTTGGGGGATAATTGCTTATCCATATTTTTATTCCAATTTCTTCAAGGTTTTCTTTTATTATTTCTTCTATTTCCTGTCTTGAGGAAGAGTTGTCGTTTGAGCCTATTGTAAGATACAAAGGATTTTCCGGTCCGTATCCTGCTGCTTTCAGGCATTCCAGCGCTTTTCCTTTATTGTATTCAAGTTTGTTCCATACCGGAATACTAAAAGAAGAATTTTCACTGAACAGACTATTCAGCACATTATTTCTATCCCCAAACAGCTCGTTTACTATTCTTTCCCTGTCTATTGCATGAAATATAGCCTGCCTCACATTTATATTGTTTAAAACATTTTTGTCTTTTTGTTTGTTCTTTATATTAAAGAACAGCTCCATGCTATCTTCATATAAGTCAACAGTGGACTCTTTTGTGTTTTCCTCGATTTCCATGCTGTCGATATCCATATTAAATCCAGCAGGCAAATCCATGCCGCTGCATCCTGCTGCAAACACAGTAAATATAGCTACACAAAGAGTCAATATTATTATAGATCTGAATTTTATTTTATTTTTCAAAATATGATCAAAAAGGGAAAATTATAAGATTTTAATTTATTAAGTTTCTGCCTTTGGCATTATTGCTAAATAGATTTTCCGGCAAAGAAACATGCAGCCAGATGTTCTTTTCCGTCCTTGCTATAATTTTTGAGAACCGGTTCTTCTTTTGAACAAATCTCCTGGGCATTAGGACATCTTGGATGAAATCTGCAACCCGAAGGCGGATTAATAGGGCTTGGAACATCACCCGGCAGAATAATCCTCTGCCTCTTTCTCTCAATTTCCGGATCAGGAATGGGTATTGCCGAAAGAAGCCCCATTGTATAAGGATGCAGCGGATTTATATATAATTTTTCTGAAGGTGCAACTTCAACTATTTTACCGAGATACATTACTCCGATTCTGTTGCTGACATATTTCACTACTGAAAGATCATGAGCTATAAAAAGATATGTAAGATTAAATTCGCTCTGTAAATCAAGCATTAAATTCAGAATCTGGGCCTGTACCGATACATCAAGAGCAGATACAGGTTCATCACAGATTACCAATTCAGGCTGGAGAACAAGTGCTCTTGCAATCCCCACTCTCTGTCTCTGTCCTCCGCTAAACTCATGCGGGTATCTGTTTATATGCTCCGGATTAAGACCAACTGTTCCCAGGTACTCTTTGATCCTTTTAAGTCTTGAAATTTTACTGCCTATCCTGTGTATCTCCAGCGGTTCATTAACTATGTCACCTATCGTCATTCTGGGAGATAATGAAGCGTAAGGATCCTGAAAAATTATCTGTATTTCTTTTCTGTATTTAAGCATCTGTGAATTTTTCATCCTTACAAGATCATTTCCTTTGTAATTGATTATTCCGCTTGTGGGTTTTATCAATCTTAGTATCAATCTTGCTGTAGTGGATTTACCGCATCCGCTTTCACCAACAAGTCCGAAAGTCTCGCCTTTTTTTATAAAAAAACTTATATCATCGACTGCTTTGACTGAATTGGAAGATTTGGAATGAAAAAATCCTGATCTTAAATTAAAATGCTTTTTCAGATTCTTTACTTCCAGTAATAATGTATCTTTTTCTGGCATTATTTCTAAATCCTACAAACAAAAATTTATATTATAAACTAAATCCATATGTATTCTCTAATCCCTTGACAAAGATCCTGAATAAAATTCTTCTGACCTGAAACATGAGACAAAATGACCCTTCTCTATTTCAATGCTTAGAGGATAGGACAGCCTGCATGAACTCAGCTTAAACCTGCATCTCGGTGCAAAAGTACATCCTTCAGGAAGATCTATAAGGCTTGGCGGTGTTCCTTTTATGGGTTTCAGCCTTTCCTTTTGCTCTTCATTAAGTTTCGAGACTGATCCTATCAGGCCCATTGTGTAGGGATGATATGGTTTGTAAAAAATATCATTCACGCTGGCAAACTCTACCGGCTTGCCCGCATACATGACAAGAACTCTTTCTGCATATTTTGCAATTACTCCAAGATCATGAGTGATCAGCATAACTGAAGAATCGGTTTTACTTTTTAATTCCTCAACAAGTTCAAGAATCTGAGCCTGTATGGTAACATCAAGAGCAGTAGTAGGCTCATCAGCTATAAGTATGCTTGGGGAATTGGCTATTGCCATTGCTATCATTGCCCTCTGCCTCATTCCACCGCTAAACTCATGAGGATAACTTTTCATTCTTTTATGTATGTCAGGCATTCCTACCATATCAAGCAGTTCAAGCGCTCTTTCATAAGCTTGTTTTTTACTGATTTTCTGATGTGCAAGAATTGCTTCCATTAACTGATTGCCTATTGTAAAAACAGGATTAAGCGATGTCATGGGATCCTGAAATATCATTGATATCCTGTTGCCCCTGTATTTCTGTAGATGCTTCTGTTTGAGCTTCAGAAGATCCTGTCCGTCAAAATTAATATTTCCGCTGACAATTTTTCCCGGCGGAATAGCAATAAGTCCGAGAATTGTAAGAGCCGTAATGCTTTTGCCTGAACCTGTTTCGCCAACTATTCCAAGAGTTTCACCTTTTTTTAAGTCAAAGCTTACACCATCAACAGCTTTCACAACACCGGCATCCGTGTAGAAATAAGTTCTCAGGTCTTTTACCTCAAGCAATATGTTATTATTGTTTGTCATTGATTACCTCTTTAATTTCGGATCAAGAGCATCTCTTAAACCATCTCCAAGAAGAACAAATCCGAGTACCGTTATCAGTATCGCAAGGCCGGGAAAAAACATAAGCCATGGGGCAGTGTTTATATAAGTCAGAGATTCTGAAAGCATCTTCCCCCAGGAAGGAGTCGGCGGCTGCACTCCCAATCCTAAAAAACTTAAAGCAGCCTCAACAATAATAGCAGTTCCGACATTCATAGTGGAATATACAATAAGGGGCGCAAAAGAATTCGGAAGAATATGCTTGATAATAATCCTTGCATTGCTTGCTCCAAGGGCGCGAGCCGCTTCAATATATTCTTTTTCCTTAATTGACAATATGGAACTCCTGAACAGTCTTGCAACTGAAGCCCAGCCAAGTATTCCTATTGCGATAAATATATTCAGAACACCGGGTCCAAGAATGGTCATTATTGCTATTGCTCCGAGAATATAAGGGAAAGCAAAAAATATATCAGCGATCCTCATAATTATAGCATCAGGTATGCCGCTGAAAAAACCTGAAATAGCTCCCAGAAACAATCCTATTGCAAGAGAAATGGCAACCGCTATTACCCCGACAAGCATTGAAATCTGGGTACCGTAAAGCACTCTGCTGAAAATATCTCTTCCCAGGATATCAGTACCAAACCAGTGCGCAGCACTCGGACTTTCCTGCGATGCAGTTTTCTCTCTATAGGTAGGATCATAAGGGGCAATAAGCGGAGCAAATATTGCTATCAGGGCCATCATAATAACAATTGCAAGCCCTATCATGGCAAGCTTGTTTCTTATAAGTCTTCTCCATGCATCTTTATATAAAGAAGACTTGCTGTATTTTTTGTCTAATCGGTTTTCTTCAATTATTGATTTCTCAACGATATTATCAGGATCTGAATTATCTGCAGGCAGTTCGTTTTTTTCTTCTTTTATCAAAAACATATTTATTACAAATTTATATTATTTTTTCAGTATTTATTTAATAATTGGCTTCTCCCCCGCTGAATCTTATTCTCGGGTCAAGGATTGCATAAAAAATATCAACAATCAGATTAATGATAACAAAAATAAGTACAAGAATTATGGTTCCGCCTATTACAACAGGAGCATCTCTCTGAAGTATTGCAAGATAAATTATTCTGCCAACTCCCGGCCATGCAAAAATCGTTTCCGTTAAAATAGCGCCACCCACTAAAGTACCCAATCTATTCCGATATAGGTTATTACAGGAATAAGCGCATTTTTCAAAGAATGTTTGAAAATAACCCTGTTATTTGAAAGACCTTTTGCATAAGCAGTCCTTATATAATCATTTGACAAGACATCAAGCATGCTTGAGCGTGTCATTCTGGCAACAAAAGCCGTTGAGACAGAAGCAAGGGTTAGCGCCGGAAGTATATAATATTTTAAGCTGCCATCCCCCATTCCTGACATTGGAAGCCACCCGAGCTTTAAGCCAAAGCCTATCTGTAAAAGCATTCCAAGCCAGTATACAGGAATACAGACAAGTATGGTTGTGGAGATTGTGACCAGTACATCAAGAAAAGAATATTTCTTGACAGCCGATATGATTCCGGCAATTATTCCTATTATCGTTTCAATAATTATTGCCGCGAAAGCCAGTTTTATGGAATTTGGATAATGCTCGGCAAGTATTTCATTCACTGATCGCCGGTATCTATAAGAAGTTCCAAGATCTCCTTTTGCAAGAGAGGAGACATATCTCCAGTACTGTACATAGATTGGTTTGTCTATTCCCATTTTTGCCCTGAGGTTGGCAAGGGCCTGAGGCGTTGCACCTTTCTGGAGAATGAGTTTGGCAGGATCTTCAGGTATCACATACATTAAAATAAAAAGTATGAGGGTGATTCCGATTATTACAGGAATTATCTGGAGTATCCTCTTTATAATATAATATAACATCTCTATTTTTCTATTTAATAATTATTCAGTTTATTCAGCTTTTAAAAAATACATCATATTAAAACTATTTTAGCAATTTTACAACCATTAATACAAAAATACCAAACTTTTTGCAAATAATAATAGCCTGCACATTTGCAGGCTATTATTATTATAATATTAATTCATTATTTTAAACAGTATTATTGTTCCAGCCAAACAGTGGCAAGATCATAATTTTCCATGTTGTCAAATACGAATCCTTTTACATAAGTCTTTACTACTCTGCTTGTGCCATAGAAGTAAATAGGTGCAAAAGCCGCTTCCTTAAGAATAGTCTTTTCAACCTCACGGTATTTGGCTATTCTTTCATCCTCATCAACAGTACTTCTTGCCGCAACAAGCAATTCGTCTACAATAGGATTACTATACTCTGAATAGTTATCAGATGATTTTGAGTAGAATAATGAATAAAGGAAATTATCCATTGTAGGATAGTCGGCAAGCCAACCCAGTCTGAAGAATATTATTTCACCGCTGGCTGCTTTTTCAAGCATTGTCCCCCACTCAAATCCTTCAATTTCCATTGTAATGCCTATTTCAGCAAGATCTGCCTGAATAGCTTCTGCTAATTTTTCATGGCCTGAACCTGTATTAAAACCAAGATTTAAAGTTTCAAGACCTTCACCATTGGGATATCCTGCCTCTTCGAGCTTCTGTTTTGCCATTTCAGGATCATATGTGAAATCCATGGCATTTTCCTGGAATCCGGGGATTCCCGGAGGAACAAATCCTGTTGCAGGGCTTGATATTCCTTCATTGATAATGTCGCAGATATTTTGCCTGTCAATTGCATATATTATAGCTTCTCTTAATGCAAGATTATCTTTAAATGGCTCTGCCTGAAGATTCATGCCATAATAATAAAGTCCGAGTATCGGATGAATTATTGTGCCATCTTTTAAAGCCGGATCAGCTTCCGTAGCAGCTCTCTGCCCTACAGGTATTTCAGTGAATTCAAGATTTCCGGCCTGAAACTCCAGAAATGCAGTTTCCTGTTCAGGAATTATTACATATAATACGCCATCAAGATAAGCTTTCTGACCGTAATAATCGTCATTTCTTACAAGTTCTATTGACTGGTCGTGTGTCCAGGAAACGAATTTAAACGGACCTGTACCATCCGGTATTTCGCCAGCTTTGTCGCCGGCCGCTTCTATACTTTCCTGATTAACAGGATAAAATACAACGTGTCCCAATGTATTTACAAAGTCAGCATAAGGATACTGAAGAGTAACCTGAAGAGTGTAATCGTCAAGCGCCTTTACTCCGGTCAGTTCCGTTGAGCTGCCGTCCTGAGCTGCATCATAACCTTCAATTGCAGACAAATGATAAGCCAGGTATGAAGCAGTGTCTTTAAGAACAACTCTTGTCCAGGAATAAACGAAATCTTGCGCAGTCAGTTCTTTGCCGCTATGGAACTTGACACCTTTCTTTATATAGAATGTATAAGTCAGCAGATCATCGCTAATCTCATATTTCTCACAAAGTTCAGGTACTACTTCAAGTGTTTCAGGATCGTAGGTAAACAATCCGTCCCATATCTGTCGGACTACCTGGATTCCTTCGCTTTCATATGCATTAGGCGGATCAAGAGAAACCGGTTCATTAAGGTGCATTCTCATTATTCCGCCAGCTACCGGTTCTCCGGATACTGTTTCTGCTGTTTTTTCTTCAGCAGCTTCCGCTGTTGTAGTTTCCGCCGCTGCAGCTTCCGCTGTTGTAGTTTCTGTCTGGGTTGCAGCCTTGCAACCGGCAAACAAAGAAGCTGCCAAAGCAGCTACAACTACAATAGTAAGCAATGCAAATAGTTTTTTATTTTTTTGCATTTAATCTCCTCCTTTTTATTTAAACATTACCGGAAAATAAACTGTCATTAATATTATCAATAAATCCGGTAAAATTTATTGTCAATCAAAAAAATTATCAAAACATGATATAAACATCAATTCAGTTAAGGCTGTTGAGAAATAAAATGAAAGAAAATAATTATTGAAAAATAAATAGCAATATAGATGTTATACCAAAAATTACACAACTTATAATCGTTACTCTGTCAAGATTTTTTTCGACTATTCCCGAACCGTCAAAAGTTTCCATCATTCCGGAAAAAAGCCCCGATATTCCTCCGCCTTTTCCGGAATGCAGCAATATCAATAAAATAACCGACAAACATGCAATTATATGAATTATAAATACTACATTCAACCAAATAGAACCCATAAATACCTTCTTCTTTCTTTCTAATACTATAAATGCTGTAATTTTTGAGCTTAAAACAGATATTATATCAAAAAAAAATCAAATTCAAATATTTATTATTTTTTTATCAGGGAATCGCCTGTCATTTCCGGAGGTTTTTCTATTCCGGCAAGCTCCAGAATGGTTGGAGCTATGTCTCCAAGCTTAAGGTTTTCATAATCCTGCCTCAATCCTTTTACGCTATCATCACATAAAATAAAAGGAACATAAGAGGAAGTATGTGCCGTAATCACGTTCTTTGTGATAGAACATACCATTTCTTCTGCATTTCCATGATCAGCGGTAATCAGCGCTATGCCTCCGGTATTGACAAGGGCATTTACTACAAGTCCTACACAGGTATCAACTGTTTCTACCGCAGTAATTGCAGAATCCATATAGCCTGAGTGTCCAACCATGTCTGCATTTGCGTAATTAAGGATAATCAGGTCGTATATGTTTTCATATATCTTTTCAATAACTTTTTCCGTCACCTCATACGCACTCATCTGAGGCTTCAGATCATATGTCTTAACCGGTACAGTCGGTATCATAATCCTGTCCTCGTTTTTAAAAGGAGTTTCAACTCCACCGCTAAAAAAGAATGAGACATGCGGATATTTATCTGTTTCAGCAATTCTTAGCTGTTTTAAATTGTTGAGAGCTATTATCTCACCAAGAGTATTTTTTAATCTTTCCTGGGGAAATGCAGCCGGACACGCAAAACTATCATCATAAATAGTCATTCCGGCAAAGTATATACTGTCAGGATTTATTTTTCCCCTGTCAAAAATATTAAAATCCCGGATTACAAAAGGGCTTGACAGTTGTCTTGTTCTGTCAGGCCTGAAATTGAAAAATATTACTGAATCCTTGTTTTTTATCTTTGAAGCTTCATTGTCTGAAGTTTCTATGCAGCAGGGCTTGATAAATTCATCCGTCAGACCCTTTTTATAGTATTCTTCAACTGCTGCAAGAGGGTCTTTAAAGAATTCTCCTTCCCTGCTGACCAGGAGATCAAAAGCTTTTTTTGTCCTGTCCCACTTATTATCTCTGTCAAGTGAATAATATCTGCCGCTTAATGATGCTATTTCACCTGCTTTAAGCCTGTTTGCAAGATTTTGTATCTCTGCTATATATTTTTTAGCACTCTTGGGAAAAACATCCCTTCCATCGAGAAAAGCATGTATATAAAAATTTTTTATTCCATATTTTGCTGCCATTTTCATCAGAGCTTTCAGATGATCTGTATGGCTGTGCACTCCTCCGTCTGACAGACATCCCATAAAATGCAGGTCAGAATTATTATTTATTGTATTTTGAAATGCGTCCTTAAAAACCTTATTTTCATAAAAACTTCCGTCTTTTATGGCATTAGTGATTTTTGTATAATCCTGAACAACTATCCTGCCTGCTCCGATATTTAAATGCCCTACTTCGGAATTTCCCATCTGTCCTTCAGGCAAGCCTACTTTTTCACCTGCGGCATTCAGTTTCGTATTAGGATAATATCTTGTATAATAATCTATATTAGCTGTCAGGGCATGATATATCGCATTGCCCTTTTGCTTTTCTGAGATACCCCACCCGTCCATTATGATAAGACAGATGGGTCTCTTTATCTTATTCTTTATCATTCTTCCATTCTTTTATTAAGGTTTTACCTGTCATCTCTTCCGGTTTCTCAATATTAAGCATTTCCAGAATCGTCGGTGAAATATCACAAAGAGCCGGGGCATCACCGCATGATACCAAAGATAGGATTCTGTCATCACATAAAATAAAGGGAACCATTGAATTGGAATGAGCGGTCATGGCGCATTGCTTTTCAGTATTGAACATTTCCTCTGCATTACCGTGGTCAGCAGTTATTATACATGTTCCTTTTACTTCTTTTAATTTATCCGTTATCATGCCAAGACATTCATCAACAACCTCAACTGCCTTTACTGCCTGTTCAAAAAATCCCGTATGGCCAACCATGTCAGGATTAGCAAAATTTACAATAATTACATGATAGGATTTTTCATCTATTTTCTTTACCACTGTCTTGGCAATCTCATAAGCGCTCATCTCGGGCTTGAGATTATATGTGGCAACTTTCGGGGAAGGAATAAGAATTCTGTCCTCATTGGGATTGGGTTTTTCAACTCCGCCGTTTAAAAAGAATGTCACATGTGCATATTTCTCTGTCTCGGCAATCCTTAACTGCTTGAGACCGTTTCTTGAAATCACCTCTCCCACTGTATTAGCCAGATTTCTTTGAGGATAGGCAATAAAAACATTCTTTACAGAACTGAACAAAGCATCATATTCTGTCATACATACAAAAATGATATCTCCTGGGGCAGCAGGACCTCTGTCAAATTCATTGAAATCTTCATATATGAAAGCTCTGGTCATTTCTCTTGCCCTGTCAGGCCTGAAATTAAAGAATATAATGGAATCTTGTGATTTTACTTTTGCGCTTTCAGCATCGCTTACCATAATGCTTGCAGGAACAACAAATTCGTCATCTATATTATTCTTATAAGATGCATCAAGAAGCTCTTTAGCATTTTTAAATAATTGTCCGTTTCTGTAAACCAGGTTGTCATAAGCCTTTTTTACCCTGTCCCATCTGTTGTCTCTATCCATTGCATAATATCTTCCCGAAATGGTTGCAATTTCTCCAAGACCCTTATCTTTCATGTATGCAGTAATTTCTTCAATATAGTTTAGTGCACATCTTGGCGGTACATCTCTTCCGTCCAGAAATGCATGCAGATATAATTTTTTTACCTTGTGCATGGCAGCAAGATCTATTAAAGCTTTGAGATGGGAAATATGGCTGTGCACTCCTCCGTCAGAGAGCAACCCAAACAAATGCAGACTGGAATCATTCCTGTCTGTATTTTTTACTGCTTCAAGAAAAGCTTCCTTTTCAAAAAATTTGCCAAGCTCGATAGATCTGGTTATTTTCGTCAGTTCCTGATATACGATTCTGCCTGCTCCGATATTTAAATGCCCTACTTCGGAATTTCCCATCTGTCCTTCAGGCAAGCCCACTGACAATCCCGAAGCATGTAATAGCGTATAAGGATTATTTTTTATCAGTCTGTCATAATTAGGTGTATCTGCAGCAAGTATTGCATTTCCTTCTTTTTTATCTGAACATCCCCACCCATCCATAATTATCAGACATAAAGGGTACCTTGCATCATGATTATTTTTTTCCATTTCAGTCCTGACTAGTAGTTAATTAATGCTAAAAAATCATCTGTTTTTATACTTGCTCCTCCGACAAGAGCACCGTCAATATCAGGCATTGCCATTATTTCGCTTATATTGGATGGCTTAACACTTCCCCCATACTGAATTACCGTATTTTCAGCTATATCTTTTTTATACAGGGCTTCTACTTTCATCCTTATAGAGCTGCACATATGCTGTGCGTCTTCGGGAGTTGCTGTTTTCCCGGTGCCTATTGCCCATATTGGTTCGTAAGCTATGGTGATGTTTGTCATCTCATCTGCGCTTACTGAATTAAGGCCTGACTGAACCTGGTTAAGGGTAAAGTCGACAGCTTTGCCCTTTTCTCTTGTCTCAAGGGATTCTCCCACGCAAAGTATGGGCTTTAACCCGTTTGAAAGAGCCGCTTTTATTTTTCTGTTTACAAGTTCGTCATCTTCTTTAAATATTACCCTTCTTTCACTGTGGCCGATTATTACATATTCGGTCCCCAGAGCTTTCAGCATATCTGCCGATATTTCACCTGTAAATGCCCCGTTTTTTTCATAATACATATTCTGGGCACCTATTTTAATGTCAAAAGCTTTATCTTCAACCCTGCAGGCTTCAATTGCTGCGGCGGTACTGCTTATAGATGTGAAAGGCGGGCATACTGCAATGGTAATATCATTCTTATTACCAAATTTCAGGCTTAACTCATTAATAAAACCGGAGGCTTCATTATGATTTAAGTTCATCTTCCAGTTCCCTGCAATAAATGGTTTTCTCATTTTTTTCCTTTTTTTATAGTGAAATAATTATTAAAATGTAAAAACCTGGCCAGAATAACTTCTTTAAAGATACTCGGTATTCCAGCCAGGTATATAAAGTCAGTTATTTATCCAAAAGCGCTGCAACTCCCGGCAGCAACTTACCTTCCAAAAGCTCCATTGAAGCTCCACCGCCGCTTGACACATGTGAAATCCTGTCAGTCAGCCCAAACTTCTTTAAAGCAGAAAGGGTATCTCCTCCACCGACAATAGTTTTTGCATTGCTGTTTGTAATAGCATTTGCCACTCTCTTGGTGCCGTTTTCAAATTCAGCATTCTCAAAGAAGCCTACCGGACCATTCCAGAAAATAGTTTTGGCAGAAGCAATTTCCTTTTCATAAAGTTTAAGTGTTTCTTCGCCCATGTCAAAACCTTCATAATCACAAGGAATGGAATCTGCCTTTACAGTTTTTTTGCCAGAAAAACTGCCTTCTGAATCCATTTTTGCAACAACTATGTCTACAGGAGTAATGAAGCTGACATTATTTTTCTGAGCTTCCTGAATCGCTTCTCCCGCAAATTTTATCTGCTCTTCATACTCGGCAGGGTCCTCGGCATGAATTGATTTTCCTATCTCATAACCTTTTGATTTCAGGAATGTATAGCTCATACCTCCCCCTACAATAATGCTGTCAACGATATTAAGGAAGTTTTTAATTACCATGATTTTATCTGCAACTTTTGCGCCGCCGAGAACAGCAAGAAAAGGTTTCCGGGGATTTTCAATAATAGATGTAAGTTCCTCAACCTCAGTTTTCAGCAGATATCCTGCAACAGCAGGCAGGTACTGGGCTATTCCTGCAGTTGAAGAATGAGCTCTGTGCGCAGCGCCGAAAGCATCATTGACATAAACATCTGCAAGTCCGGAAAGCTCTTTTGCAAAATCAAGATTGTTCTTTGTCTCGCCGGCATTAAACCTTACATTTTCAAGCATAATGATTTCGCCGTTCTTCATTGTTTTGTCTATATAATCCTTGATTGCATTGCTGGCTATCTCATCAAATTTCTTTACAGGCTTTCCTATTAATTTTTCCAGCTCCTTTGCAGCAGGTGTAAGTCTGTATTTGCCAACCACTTCTCCTTTTGGCCTTCCGAGATGTGCCATTAAAATGATCTTGCAGTTCTGTGCAATAAGATAATTCAGGGTAGGAAGTGAAAGTTTTATTCTGGTATTGTCCTTTACATTCAGATCCGCATCAAGAGGCACATTGTAATCGACTCTTACTATTACTTTTTTATCTTTTAAATCAATATCTTCTATTGTTTTTTTATTAAACATTTTCCGCCTCATTTTCTGAATAACCGAGGATATTCTCCTCGGTTATTCTTCTAAATATTTTAATAAGATATTTCCGTTAATTATTTAACTATATACTTTACAAGTTCTACTACTCTTACTGAATATCCCCACTCATTGTCGTACCAGGAAAGAACTTTATAAAGATTGCCTATTTTCATTGTGCTTAATGAATCAAATATTGAAGAATAAGGACTTCCGACTATATCAGAAGACACAATAGGATCTTCACAGTACTGAAGAATACCTTTCATCTTGGGAGTCTGGGATGCAGCTTTGACCGCAGCATTTATTTCCTCAACAGTTGTTTCTTTTTCAAATTCACATACAAGATCCACAATAGAGCCCACCGGTGTCGGTACTCTTAAAGCCATGCCATCAAGTTTACCTGCAAGTTCAGGAACTACAAGACCCATAGCCTTTGCTGCTCCGGTAGATGTAGGTATGATATTTAGTGCAGCAGCTCTTGCTCTTCTGAGATCCTTGTGAGGAAAGTCTATTATTTTCTGATCATTTGTATATGCATGAACTGTTGTCATGAAACCGTTTTTGATCCCGAAACTGTCCTGAAGAACTTTTGCAACAGGAGCCAGGCAGTTTGTTGTACAGGAAGCATTGGATATGATATTGTGTTTTGACTTATCGTATATTTCCTCATTTACGCCAAGAACGATTGTAGCATCAGCCCCATTACCTTTCATTGGAACAGTAACTACAACTTTTTTTGCGCCGGCGTCTATATGTTTCTGAACTTTTTCTTTATCCCTGAAAATACCTGTTGCCTCCACACATACTTCCACTCCCATGCTTTTCCACGGAAGCTCGGCAGGGTCTTTTATCATTGTCACAGGTATTTTTTTGCCGTCTATGGAAATAAAATCGTCTTCTGCTGTTATTTCATTTTCAAGAGAACCATAAACTGAGTCATACTTTAAAAGAAAAGCAAGTGTTTTTGCATCTGCAAGATCGTTTATGGCAACCACATCGATTGCTTTGTCTTTATCGTATTTCATGATTGCTCTTAATGTCATTCGGCCAATTCTGCCAAAACCATTGATTCCTACTTTTATTGCCATTTTTCCTCCTCTTATTTAAATGGTTTTTATTTATATTTGAATCGGTTTAACTGGAACATTGTAACAGATTAATAACAATTATAAAATAAAAAAATATTTTTTTTTATTTTATATAAAAGATTAAAGGATAATGAATTTTTCAAAAAAACAGGTAACTTTAAAAAAAGGTATTTTAATAAAGATTCCTGCAAATAAAAACATATTTTTTATTATATTTTAACATACAGTATAAATCTTATTTCAATATATCCCTGTGCTGCAATTTTACCGAATATCTTCGTACTTTCAGATACTCGTAAATTCTTTCGGCAATTACAACAGACCTGTGTCTGCCACCCGTGCACCCTATACCTATTCCCAGATAACTCTTTCCTTCTTCAATATAATTAGGGATAAGAAAATCCATCATCTTCTCAAATATCATAAGGAATTCTTTTGTTTCTTCCCTGTTAAGCACATAATGGACTACTTCTTTGTCTTCTCCTGTAAGATATTTTAAATTTTCATCATAAAATGGATTGGGAAGAAATCTTACATCCATTATTATGTCTACATTCTGCGGTATGCCGAATTTATACCCGAAAGATATTATGGAAATCTGAATCTGGCTTCTTTTTTCCGAAGAACTCATAAGACTATCTGTTATCGTCATCCTGAGCTCTTTGGGAGATAAAAGTGTCGTATCTATTATCAGGTCGGAAAGCTCCCTGAGGTTATGGAGCTTTTCAATTTCTTTTTCTATGCCGAGATCAAGATTACCGTCCTGAACAAGGGGATGTTTTCTTCTTGTGAGGGAAAACCTTTTGATAAGAACACTTTTTGATGCTTCAAGAAAAATAATCTTGTAATTGATGCCAAGTTCCTTAATCTTTTCCAGATTATTATATATTTCGTCAAAAAAATATCCGCTTCTAAGATCTATTGCGAGCGCTATCTTATCTATTTTTTTATTATTCTCTGAAAAGAAATCCATAAGATTTGGTATAAGACGCGCAGGAAGATTGTCGATGCAGTAATAGCCTGCATCTTCAAAATATTTTAATGCCTCGGATTTCCCTGCACCCGAAAGACCTGTGATTATGATCAGTTTAATATTAATTTTTTCTTTCATAATGACTCTTCAGCTTTTAATTATTTAATAATAATATCTCTGTCTGTCTGTATGTAACCAGAATAATAATATCAGATAAATTTTAAATCAAAATTATCAGATATCAAATTATATGTCCTTATTTATGAAGAGCATCATATATATTCTTTGCGTCAGTATAGTTTATTCCTTTTAATTTCAGCAAGGTTTTTATATCCTGATTTTTCAGCTCGTCCACTGAGTTAAAATTTTCATATAATATAGTTTTTTTCTTTTCACCTATCCCTCTTACAGAATCAAAAAAAGAAAAAACCATATTCTTGTCTCTTATCTTTCTGTGATACTGCAAAGCAAATCTGTGCGCTTCATCCCTGAGCCTGATGACCAGCCTCATGCTGCCTGTGTCTTTATTTAGTTTTATCCCTTCCGGATAACGATCTCCGAATATTATCTCTTCTTTCTTGGCAATGCTTATCAGATCAATCGATTTCTCAAATCCGTTTTTCTCCATCACCTCCCCGGCTGACGCCAACTGTCCTTTTCCGCCATCTATAATTATCAGATCGGGTCTCTGGTAAAAGCTTTCATCAATGCTTATTTTTGATTTTTTCAGATAGGACAGTCTCCGTTCAAGGATTTCCTGCAACATTGCAAAATCGTCCTGGCCCCGGACTGTTTTTATTTTAAAATGTCTGTAATTATTTTTTAAGGGATACCCGTCCTTAAAAACAACCATTGCGCCTACCGCAAAACTTTCTCTGAGATTTGAAACATCATAGCATTCTATTCTTCTTGGTATATTGCTCAAAGTCAGTTTTTTCTGAAGTTCAATGAGATCATTATATGTTTTATCATGGTTTGACTGCTTTTCAAACTTTTTCTTATCGGCAAAAAGTCTGCAATTATTTAAAACCATGTCCATTATTTTTTTCTTCTCGCCGGACTGCGGTATCCTGATGCTTAACTTTTTATTTTTGGTCTTCATAAAAAATTCAATTATTGATTTTTCGCCTTCAGCCGGAAAGGGAATATATATCTTTGACGGCATATTGCTTATATTCTCATAATACTTGACTATGAAATCAGCCAGTATTTCTTCCCTGCCGAGATCTTCAAAACTTTCAAGAATAAAATTGGAAAATCCTGCAAATTCGCCATTCCTGTACATAAAGATATTCGCAGAAGCAAAACTGTCTGAAAGACAAAATCCTATAAAATCCCATGAACGCTCCGAATTTATGTATATTTTTTGTTCATTGTTCAGACCTTTTATAAAATCTATTTTGTTTTTTGTTTCCAGAGCCTTTTCAAATTCCCGGGAATGCGAAAAGGCCATCATCTGTTTTTCAAGTCCGGCAACAACTGATTCATTCCTGCCGGAAAGAATCGCTATTATAAGCCTTATATTTTCCCTGTATTCATCCTTGCTTATTTTGCCTATGCAGGGCCCGCTGCAAAGCTTCATGTGATAGTTCAGACATGGAGTATTTCCTGTCTTGCCGGGCTTTGCTTTTTTACAATCCCTTAATCTAAACAGTTTGCCGATATACTCAACAGTTTCTTTTAAGTCCGATACGTTTGTATATGGACCGAAATACCTTGCTCCTTTGATTTTTTTATTCCGGGTTATAAAAAACTGTGGAAACTCATCATCCTCTGTTATTGCAATAAAAGGATATGACTTGTCGTCCCTGAAAGATGAGTTAAATTTCGGCCTGTATTTCTTGATCAGATTTATTTCAAGAATAAATGCTTCCACTTCGCTGTCGGTTACTATGTAGTCAATACCATTAATCTTTTCAGAAAAATAATATGCTTTCGGATTGGTCTGGCTAAGTGATTTTCTGCTTTTAAAATAACTTCTCACTCTGCTGTTTAAATTTTTGGCTTTTCCTACATATATTATTCTGTCTTCTTCATCTTTAAACAGATAAACTCCCGATTTTCCGGGTAAGTGGCTTAATATCTGCAATATGTCATTTTTTATTATTTTTGTGTCTTTCATATGATAAGTACTGTTTTAAATAATTCCCCGTATATGATTCTTTTACCTCTGAAACACTTTCCGGACTTCCTGTTGCAACTATGCTGCCTCCCATATCTCCGCCTTCGGGACCCAGATCTATTATAAAATCGGCAGTTTTTATGACTTCCAGGTTATGTTCTATTACCAATACTGTATTGCCGGCATCCACAAATCTGCTCAGGATCTTAAGTAATTTGCTTATATCGTCAAAATGCAGTCCGGTTGTAGGTTCATCAAGAAGATAAAGTGTATTCCCTGTGCTTTTTTTTGATAATTCAGTTGAAAGCTTTACTCTCTGGGCTTCGCCTCCTGATAAAGTAGTGGAAGACTGTCCAAGTTTGATATAACCAAGGCCAACATCATTTATTAACTTTAATTTGTTTGAAATCCTTGGTATATTCTCAAAAAACCTGATCGCTTCCTCAACTGTCATATCAAGCACATCATATATGGTTTTGTCTTTATACCTGACCTCCAGAGTCTCTCTGTTATATCTCCTGCCCTTGCAGACATCGCACATCACATAGATATCGGGAAGAAAATGCATTTCTATTTTAATCTCCCCGTCGCCCTGACATGCTTCGCATCTGCCACCTCTGATATTAAAACTGAACCTTCCGGGTTTATATCCACGCATTTTTGCATCTTCCGTCATCGAAAATAATTCCCTGATATAGGTAAAAACACCGGTATAGGTTGCCGGATTGGACCTCGGAGTTCTTCCGATTGGAGACTGATCTATGACAATTACTTTGTCAAGATATTCAGTCCCTTCAATTTTATCATATCTTCCCTGTCTGTAGTTTGTATTCATAAGAATATTTGAAAGTACCGGATAAAGAGTCTCATTTATCAGAGTGCTTTTGCCTGATCCTGATACACCGGTGACAACAATAAACTTTCCAAGCGGAAAAGCTACATCAATATTTTTAAGATTATGTTCTGATGCTCCGTAAAGTCTGAGTTCTTTTGAATTCCCATTCCTTCTTTGCTGAGGCAGCGGAATAAATTTTTCCCCGGACAGATATCTGCCTGTGAGTGATTTCCTGCATTCAACCAACTTTTCAAATGTGCCGCTAAAAACAATCTCCCCTCCATGGACTCCGGCTTTGGGACCTATGTCAACTATATAATCTGCACTTCTTATTGTTTCTTCATCATGTTCAATGACTATGATTGTATTGCCGAGTTCTTTCAATCGTTCAAGAGCTTTTATCAGTTTGCCGTTATCTTTCTGATGAAGACCTATGCTCGGCTCATCAAGTATATAGAGAACTCCTACAAGACCTGAGCCTATCTGTGTGGCAAGTCTTATTCTCTGAGACTCTCCGCCTGACAGTGTTCCTGAAGATCTTTCCGTAGTAAGGTATCCCAGGCCTACATCATTAAGAAATTTTAATCTTTCAATTATTTCCTTGACAAGCCTGGAACTTATTATCTGTTCCTGTTCACTGAGTTTTAAATCTTTTAACCAGTTTATCGAACCTGAAACAGTCATGCTGCAAAAATCTGCAATTGACTTATCTGATATTGTAACAGACAAGCTTTCAGGTCTGAGCCTTTTGCCATTGCATGTCGGGCAGGGCCTTGCTCTCATTATTTCCTCAATTTTCTCCCTGGCATTTTCCGATTCCGTTTCCATATATCTTCTTCTGAGATTGTTTATCAAACCTTCAAACTTCAGAAAATAATTATTAATAAGACCGCTTCTGTTTCTGTATCTTATTTTTATTCTTTCTCCGCCTGTACCGTTTAAAATGATGCTTTTTGCTTTTTCGTCCAGGCTGTTAAAAGGCTTGTCAAGAGAGAATCCGTAATTTTCTGACAGTCCCCTGAATAATTGTGAATAATAATTGGAATATCCCATATTGATAAAAGGTATTGCACCTCCATTTATACTTTTTTCGGGATACTCGACTATAAGATACGGGTCGATCTCTTTTCTGAATCCAAGTCCTCCACAGTCAGGGCATGCACCATAGGGACTATTGAATGAAAACATTCTCGGAGTAAGTTCTTCAAAGCTTATCTGGCAGTCAATGCAGGAAAAATTTTCAGAATAAACGCTTATTTCCCCGGTTTCCATATTTTCAATATATGCTATGCCCTCACTTTCTTTTAAGGCTGTCTCTATATCTTCAGTAAGCCTTTGCCGGATATCCGGTTTCATTTTAAGACGGTCTATTACTATTTCAATATTATGCTTTATATTTTTTTCCAGTTTTATAAGGTTCAGATCATCAAGTTCCGTAATTTCTCCATCAATTTTTACTCTTAAAAATCCGGATTTTTTAATATTTTCAAAAGTCCTGCTATATTCTCCTTTTCTTCCCCTGACCACAGGTGAAAGCACCATAAACATTGTATCCTGCGGCATTTCAAGCACCTGGTTTACAATCTGGTCAACAGTCTGTCTTGATATCGGTTTGCCGCAAACCGGACAATGTGGATGGCCTATCCTTGCGTAAAGAACTCTGAGATAATCATATATCTCGGTTATTGTCCCTACTGTTGATCTTGGGTTCTTTGAAACACCTTTCTGACTAATTGATACTGCCGGCGACAGACCTTCTATAAGATCGACATCCGGTTTTTCCATCTGTCCAAGAAACTGTCTTGCATATGATGACAGAGATTCAATATATCTTCTCTGTCCTTCGGCATAAATAGTGTCAAAAGCAAGTGATGATTTTCCTGAACCGCTCACTCCGGTAAAAACAATGAATTTATTTCTTGGTATGCGAAGATTTATATTTTTTAAATTGTGCTCCCTGGCACCTCTTATTACTATTTCTGATTTCATCAGTATTAAACTTTTCCTTTTGCATATGAATTAAAATTATAATCTTATATTTGAGAGAAGTTGAAAAGAAAGCAGATACCTGCCAGACAATACAGGAAAGCTATATATCAATATTAAGTATCTTTTTAATCCGTTTTATTTCATCCCTTATGGCTGCAGC
This sequence comes from Actinomycetota bacterium, assembly GCA_012837825.1. Classification (NCBI taxonomy): domain Bacteria; kingdom Bacillati; phylum Actinomycetota; species Actinomycetota bacterium. The sequence goes on from DUQM01000082.1 coordinate 31,209, forward strand.
TTTTTCAAATTCAAGTTCCCTTGCAGCCAGACTCATCTCCTCCTCAAGACTAGATATTATAGCAAAAACTTCTTTTAAATCCATCTCGACAAGTCTGTCTTCATTAAAGCCGCTTTTACTTTCCTTTACAGAATCTGCAATCTGTTTCAGTTTTCTGGTCTTGGAGATTATGCCGCTGCTATAAAGAATGTCCGTTATATTTTTTACTACAGTCTGGGGAACAATGTTATTGGCTTTATTATATTCCATCTGAAGAAGCCTTCTTCTGTTTGTTTCATCAAGCGCTTTTTTCATTGAATTTGTAATGCTGTCTGCATACATTATTACTTTGCCGTTAACATTTCTGGCTGCTCTTCCTATTGTCTGAATAAGAGACATTTCTGAACGCAGAAACCCTTCTTTGTCAGCATCAAGAATTGCAACAAGCGAAACTTCAGGAAGATCAAGCCCCTCTCTTAAAAGATTTATCCCCACAAGCACATCGAATTCTCCTTTTCTCAATCCTGTAAGGATTTCTATTCTCTCAATCGTATCTATTGTTGAATGAAGATATCTTACCCTGATATTTCTTCCTGCAAGATATTCCGTAAGATCTTCAGCCATTTTTTTCGTCAGTGTTGTAACAAGCACCCTTTCTTTTTTCCCGACTCTCTTTAAAATTTCAGTGATAAGATCATCAACCTGCCGGTCTGTAGGCTTTATTATGACTTCAGGATCTACCAAACCTGTCGGTCTGATTATCTGTTCGGAAATACTGAGACTTACCTTTTTTTCATAAGGTCCCGGGGTTGCTGAAGTGAAGATAACTTTCTTTATCTTTTTTTCAAATTCTTCCAGTCTCAGAGGCCTGTTGTCCAGTGCTGAAGGCAGTCTGAAACCATAGTCCACAAGTGTCTGCTTTCTTGAACGGTCCCCTTCATGCATGCCTCTTATCTGGGGTACGGCGATATGGGATTCATCAATTATTACAAGAAAATCCTCAGGGAAAAAATCAATAAGAGTATTGGGGGTCTCTCCGGGTTTTTTGCCCAGAATATGTCTGGAATAATTTTCAATTCCACTGCAGAATCCAAGCTCTTCAATCATCTCCATATCATATCTGGTTCTTGATTCAAGCCTCTGTGCTTCAACCAGTTTTCCCTGTCTTTTAAAAAATTCCACTCTTTCCTCAAGCTCTTTGCTTATCGTATTGATTGCTTTTGGAATCCACTCGGAAGAAGCAAGAAAATGTGTTGCGGGCGATATGACAGCCATTTCCCTGAACCCCGACAATTCGCCTGAAACAGGATGAAATTCAATTATTTTTTCTATTTCATCACCAAACAGCTGTATTCTTAAAGCATAATCCTGATAAGCGGGAAAGACTTCTATTATGTCTCCCCTTACCCTTATATTTCCCTGGCTGAATTCATAATCGCTTCTTTCATATTTAATGGATATCAGATCTCTTAAAAGCTTCTGTCTTGCATATTCCCGGCCAACCTTTAAAAATACTCTTTTATTCTCATATTCTTCCGGAGAGCCAAGATTATAAATACATGAAACGCTGGAGACAACTACTACATCCTTTCTTGTAAATAGTGAATTGGTGGTTGAAAGTCTCAGCTTTTCGATTTCTTCATTTATAGACGAATCTTTTTCAATATACATGTCTCTGCTTGGGATATAAGCTTCAGGCTGATAATAATCATAATAACTTACAAAATATTCAACCGCGTTTTCAGGAAAGAATTCTTTAAACTCATTGCAAAGCTGTGCAGCAAGAGTTTTATTAGGAGCAAGAACGAGCGTGGGAATCTGTATTTTCTGTATGACATTAGCCATTGTAAATGTTTTTCCGGAACCTGTTACACCAAGAAGTGTCTGGTATTTAAGCCCTTTGCTCAGGCCGTCAGCCAGCATGTTGATCGCCTGCTGCTGATCTCCCTGGGGTTTGTAGTTTGATCTTATTTTAAAATTTTTTTCTATTCCGTATTCTTCAAACATTTAACTTAAACCTTAATGAAAACCTTATTCATTCGGCCAGGGTGTCTATTAATTCTTCAAGTTTTTCATATAAATCTTCTTTTTTGGAATCATTCTCAATAATGAAATTGATCTTTTTCCCAATGATCCCGATTTTCTGGTTTTTTAAACGGTTTTCCAAATCTGATTCTGAAAGACTGCCATTTTTATTTTTAAGACGTTTTCTTCTGTTTTTTAAATCAGACTTTACAAGTATTATTTTATTACAGTATTTGTATATATTGCTTTTAAAAAGAATGGCCGCATCAATTATTATGTAGCCTGATTTCGAGTTGTTTTTTAAAATATATTCTTTTACCTTTTCTTCAATTAAAGGAAACATTATCTCATCAAGTTTTTCCATTTCGCCACAGTCGGCAAATACTATGCTGCCTAGTTTTTTATAATTAACTTTATCGTCACGGTCTGCAATATCTTTTCCAAAACAAAACCTCAGCTTTTCGACGACATTTTTATTTTCCCTGTATACATCCTTGGCAATTCCGTCCAAATCCAGAATAATGGAATCCTTAAGCTTTGAATTCAGATAAGCCGCTGCAGTTGACTTCCCTGAACCTGTTTTACCTGTTATGCCTATTATTTTCATGCCGATCGCGTTTGTTGATATGATAATTTTAATTTTAAATCTTTAAACAAAAATTTTTAATTATATGTTTTGTGGTTTTTAAAATCCGGTATGTCTGCCTGTCACAAAAATAATTATCCCCTAACTTCAGTAAAATTAAGGGATAATTAATATTATACTATTTAAATTTATATTTATAAGATTTTTACTTATACCTTTTATTCGAGATTGGCTTCATCTTTCATCTGTTTCAGAATTTCCTTTATAGCTCTTTCTCTCTCATGCTCAGGATTGTCATCCTTATTGACTGTTTCATCCTTGGAGACAGTTTTTTCTTTTGTTTCTGCTGTGTCATCAGGCTGTTCCTGATCTTTTTCAATGGCGTCAGCATCTTCTCTCTGTCCGGCATCAGCATTCTCTTCAGCAGGTGCGTCAGGACTGGTTACCTGCCTGATTGAAAAAGCCATTCTTCTTTTTTCAAAATCGATATCAATTATTTTAACTATTATCTCATCTCCGATTTTGGCTACATCGCTAGGTCTTTTAACCGGCTCTGTGCTTAATTCAGATATGTGAACAAGTCCTTCCATATCTTCCTGTATCTGAACAAAAAGACCGAATTTTACAATTCTTGTCACCTTGCCCTGTACAATATCACCTATTTTGTAGGCTTTTATTTTGTCTACCCAGGGATCCTTCTGTGTCTGCTTCAGACCCAGAGAAAGTCTTTGTTTTTCAAAATCAATATCAAGTATTTCAACATTGACTTCCTGTCCGATTTTTACAACTTCTGAAGGATGTTTCACGTGATTCCATGAAAGTTCAGAAATATGTATCAGACCGTCAATTCCGTCTACATCAACAAACGCACCGAAATCTGCTATGCTTGTGATAATTCCGTCACGAATCTGTCCTATTTCAATATTCTCAAGGATTTCTTTTCTTTGTTCTTTTCTTTCATCTTCAATAATTGCCTTTCTTGAAAGGACTACATTATTTCGGTTTCTGTCTACTTCGATTATTTTACAGGTGTATTTCTCACCGATATATGAAGAAAGATCTTTTGTTTTCTTGATGTCAATCAGAGAAGCAGGTAAAAATCCTCTGAGGCCGATGTCAAGAATCAAACCTCCCTTGACAAACTCTATTACCTGACCTTCCACGATCTCGTCATTCTGATAGATCTTCTCAATTCTGTCAAAACTTTTTTCAATTTCAGCTCTTTTCTTTGAAAGAATAAGCCTCCCGTCCTGATCTTCTTTTTGAAGAACCATGATTTCAATAACATCATCCAGTTCCAGGAATTCATCCGGTTTAACACTGTTTCTGATAGATAGTTCTGATGCAGGAATAACTCCTTCTGACTTAAAGCCAACATCGACTAGAACTTCATCCTTATCGATTTTAACAACTTTTCCTCTAAGGATGTCGCCTTCATCAAAATTAATAAGGGTAATATCATAATTTGGAACCATCTCCCCCTTTTCATTCTGAATCATGCAATTTTCATCTGTTAATTGATTGTAAATAATATTTTTTGTCATTGTGCCAAAAATCCCTCCAATTTTAAATTTGTGCCAAAAAATATAGCATGACAAAAAATTTAAATCAATATATAATACTATTTTTAGAATTTATTTATTATCTGAAGCTATCTGAGGCACATATTTTTCTGTTTGACTCTGAAAACTGCTAAACGTACCAGTTTTCAGCATATTTAATATCTGTTTTAAGCGGAACTTTAAGACTTACACATTCTTCCATCGCTATTTTTACAGATTTTCTTACAATTTCCAAATCTTTTGTTTTTAGTTCCAGAACAAGTTCATCATGCACCTGCATAAGGATATTTGAATCTGTACCTGATTCTTTTAAATTATTATAAAGTTTTACAGTTGCAAGCTTCATTATGTCTGCCGCAGTTCCCTGGATAGGCGTATTTATTGAAAGCCTTTCACCAAGATTTCTTATTCTGGGATTTGCGTTAAAAAGTTCGTTTATTTTTCTTTTTCTTCCAAAAAGCGTTTTTGCATATCCTTTTTCATAAGCTTCCTTAATAAGGCTGTTTATAAAGCTCTTTATTTTAGGATATCTGGCAAAATATAGTTCTATATAATTTTTTGCTTCTTCCTCGGTAATTGACAATCTGGTCTTGAGGCCATATTCCGTCATACCATAAATTATCCCAAAATTAATAGCTTTGGCTCTCCTTCGCATTTCCTCTGTTACATCTGAAAGCTTCACATTGAAAATCTCGGCTGCTGTATAGCTGTGTATGTCTTCATTCCGTAAAAAAACTTCTATCAGCTTTTTATCACCTGACAAATGAGCAAGCACTCTTAGCTCTATTTGTGAATAATCCGCAGAAAGAAGCAGGTCATATCCTTTTCCCGGAACAAATGCTTTTCTTATAAGCCTGCCTATATCTGTTCTTACCGGAATATTCTGAAGGTTAGGTTCACTTGAGCTTATCCTTCCGGTAGTTGTTCCGAGCTGATTATATGTCGTATGTATTCTTCCGTCTTTTTTGCTTGCTATATTTGGAAGAACATCTATATAAGTATTCTTTAATTTAACTTTTTCCCTGTAATCAAGTATTTTTTCAATAATAGGATTATCCGCCATCAGCGAGAGCAGTGTTGCTGCATCAGTTGACAAACCGGTTTTTGTTTTTCTTCTTGGTTTCAGATTAAGTTTCCCATATAATATCCTGGATAATTGCTGGGGTGAATTTATATTGAATTCTTCTCCGCTTGCTTCAAATATCTCTTTTGTTATTGCTTCAATCTGTTTGTTAAATTCGACAATCAGGACTTTAAGATAATCTCTGTCAATTGCAACACCTCTGTATTCCATCTCTGCCAGTACCTTTATAAGAGGTTCTTCAATATTTTTATATAATTCAGTCATTTCATGCTTTTCAAGATCCTTTAAAAGGTTATTTTCAGGAACTGCATAAAAGAACAGGAATGCAAGCTGCTGTTTATAATAATCTGTATCATCAGCCAAAAATGTGGAAAAATTTTCATTTTCATAGTTCTCTGAAAGCACCTCTGGTGGTTCATTTTCATCATCGCCGCACACTGCAAAAGACATCTGATGGTTTTCATGATTGCTGCTCTGATTTTTTTCTTCACTTTTATAAATGATCTCTGATTCTTTCAGGTCTGCATTTAATGCATCGTCTTTAAAATAGATATTTCTTAATCTGTTCAGCAGCTTTTCAGGATCCATATCTGAATATTCTTCAAATATCTCTTTAATTTCAACATTGGTTTTTTCTGAATTCAGAAGCAGAAAAAATATTTTCAGATCATTTAAAGGACCGTTTATTTCAATGCCATTGCTTTTAAGCCATTTATAATTATATTTAATGTCAAATCCGGTTTTTATTATTTCTCTGTTATTAAAAATTCCTTCAACCGCATTAAAACATGCACTACTCCCGAATATGGATGAATCCGTTAGCAGTATTTCATTTTTACCATTAAAAACTGCAAGTATTTTACTTTCCCGGTTTCCGGTATTTTTTTCATTAAAAGGATCCAGTACGCCAAAATATACCTTTTTGCTTATTTTAGCTGCAAACCTTTGTATATCTTTTGCATTTTTGGGAATTATGCAGTTCACTGATTCAAAATTATCGTTTTCATCAAAACCGTCTTTTTTTAAATCAATTTCATTTTGTTCTGAATTTGAAAAATAATTTTTATATTCTTTATTGCTGTTTTTAAAAAAAGCAATCTTTTTTATTCTTTCTGAAAGAGTTTTGAACTCAAGCATGGAAAAAGACTTCTGTATATCTGAAATATCGGCATCTTTTATTCTCTGCTCAAGAATGCTTTCTATATCCAGATCTATATCCGACTCAAGCTCTGTAAGCCTTTTTGAAAATTCCGCCTCTGACTTATTTTTTAAAATCAGTCCGGCAAGTTTTTCGTTTTTGATTTTATCTATATTTCTGTAAATATTTTCAATACTTTTAAACTGCCCGATAAGTCGCGTCGCTGTTTTTGGCCCTATTCCGGGAATGCCGGGAATGTTGTCGGAGCTGTCACCGGCAAGAGCAAGATAATCCTGTATTTCTTCAGGTCTGACATTAAATTTTTCATATACCGCTGCCGAATCAAAAACAACAATATCAGTCATTCCTTTTTTTAATGCCACTACTTTTATATTGCCGCCTACCAGCTGCAGCATATCCTTGTCTGAGGAAATTATCATTATTTCTTCATAGGATTTCCTGCATCTGCTTGCAATGGCTGCTATGATATCGTCAGCTTCAAAACCTTCCTTCTCGACAGCAGGAATCTTCATTGATTTAAGCACTTCTTTTATAAGAGACATCTGGCTGATCAATTCATCCGGCATTTTTTTTCTCTGGGCTTTGTATCCTTCAAAAAGTTCATGCCTGAAAGTAGGCCCTTTGCTGTCAAAAGCAGCGATCATATTGTCCGGTTCAAAATCCGTAGCAATCTTAAGAACCATGGAGATAAAACCATATATCGCATTAGTGACAATTCCTGAAGAAGTAGTTATGCTTGAAGGCAGGGCATAAAATGCTCTGTAGGCAATATTATTGCTGTCTATTAAAATAAGTTTATTTTTCATTTTTTCAATATGACTAAATCACTATTATCGTATTATAAAGCTATTTCAATATAATTATACATTCTGCCGGTGTCTTTTTATAAATAATAAATCTTTAACTTTTTTTATTAAAAGTTATGAAATTCAGCATTGCTTAGATTTATGTCGTTAATAAATGTAAAAAGCAGCTGGTTTTTCTTATTATAGTAAATATGCTATATTATGTAACTAAAGAAAATGTTAAAGAAGTTTATTATACTATCGATAGTCTCTTTAATAATCTTTGCCATAAGCATTATCATGCACGAAGTGGCTGAGTCTTTTTTGGGTAGAAAAGATATCTTGTTTTTCTTTATTGCTGCTTTCCTTTCACCTTTGTTATTTTTTACAGGAGTAATAGGAAGCATAGTGGTTTATGTCAAAGGATTGAAGAAAAGATAGTAACCTGATCTTTGTAAATAAAAAATAAAGGGGGAAAAATGAATGAAATGAACAATGATGTTGTAAACGTACTTCCCAGACTCGGATCGCCAGCTCCGCAGTTTGAAGCCGTAACAACACATGGAACGATAAAACTTGAGGATTTTAAGGGCAGCTGGCTTATACTATTCTCTCACCCTGCAGACTTCACACCGGTGTGCACTACCGAATTTGTAGGATTTGCACAGATCCATCCGAAATTAAGAGAGCTTAACTGTGAGCTTATGGGCCTGAGCATCGACAGTGTATTTTCCCATATAGCATGGGTAAGAAATATCGAAGAAAAGTTCGGAGTAAAAGTAGAATTCCCGGTTATTGCGGATCTGAGTATGGATGTTGCAAAAAAATACGGGATGATTATGCCCGGTGACAGCGCAACAGAGACTTCAAGAGCTGTTTTCATTATAGATGACAAACAGATATTGAGAGCTATGGTTTACTATCCTTCATCAACCGGCAGAAACATGGATGAGTTTTTGAGAGTTGTTCAGGCATTACAGACATCAGACAAGAACAGTGTTGCAACACCTGCAAACTGGAGACCGGGTGAAAAAGTAATCATTCCGCCACCGAAAACCCAGGAGATGGCTGAAGAGAGAGTAAAAGATTCAGCTTTTGAATGCAAGGACTGGTATTTCTGCAAAAAAGATCTTTAATAAAGGCAGGTAATAAATGGCATGTGTAAATTCAGACGGAACAATTACGTCAACCGCTAAAGAACTTCTGCAGTTGATAAAAGAACCTTATTCTGCCGAGGAGATTGCGGAAAAACTTAAAAGGCCTCTCTTTAAAGTAAGAGTGAGCCTGAGAGAGTTAAATGAAGCCGGTTTTGCAGACAAAGCTGATAATGACAAATATATTATTTCGGAAGCTGGAATGACAAAGATATAATCAATGCTTTTAATTCCCTGCTTTTCAGGATTCTTGCGTAAATGACCCGTATTCACTACGGGTCATTTATTTATTCACTTACAGAACCGGACTTTGCAAAGAAAACAATTAATTTAACCAAATCGGTAATAACTGCAATAGCGCATCCTGCCATTATAATAATAAGCACTATAGTGGTAATCATGCTTGCCACACCTTTTAACGCTATATCCGGTATAAGAGAAAAATCAAAAGGAAATAACCTTAAAAGACAGGCTGTCACCGACAATGTAAGTCCGGCTGTTATAATTGATATTATTTTCAGAAGATAGAATCTTTCAAAAAAAACAAGTACCAGATTTCCGATTATTGAAACCAGCATGCTTAAAGTAAAAAAAGGAAGCCACATGCTGAATTCTTCGGTAAGAACCGGGACCATCATTAACTGTTGGGCGCCATTTACAGTCTCGTTATAATAATAATATGCAATATACTTATTAAAGAATAAGATAAATATCATCCAGGCTATTGCAAATATGATTGCAAAAATATAGCCCGTAATCCTCCCGGCTTTTCCTAATGCAAAATAACCATCAAATTTGCCATCAAAAGCCTTGAAATCTTTATTCCGGCCTGCTTTATTTTCTTTTTCTATATCTTCTTCAGGTTCTTGGATTTTTTTTTCTTCACTGTTGCTGTTTTCTTCAGAATTTTCTTTTTCTTTGTCTGATTTAAAATAATCAGATACACTTTCCCCAAAATTCTGAGCAGCTTTTCCAACTTCCCTGAATTTGCTCTGCACATCTTCGTCTTTGAAACGCTGTGCAAATGCTTTTACTGATTCAGATGCGCTTTCTGCAAATTCCCTGGATTTTGCTTTCAAATCAGGGTCATTAAAAATTTCGGCTATTGCGCTGCCGAATTCCCCGAACATCTTTCCGAAATTCTCAGCAGCTGATTTTTTTTCGCTTTCCACAATCCTCCTTCCGGCAGTTGTCCCGGGTTTTATAAAACAAGAGATTAA
>DUQM01000083.1 GCA_012837825.1 Actinomycetota bacterium
ATAGTAATATTTATTAATAATTATTACTATTTATAAAAATTGCTCTCTTTTCCAGCTAAGGTAGGAGCCATTTAAGCATTTTACATCGGCAAATCCATAATTTTTAAGCATTTTATACGCAACATATGCTCTGTATCCTGTCTTGCAGTAAACGACTGTCTTTCTGGTTTTGTCGAGTTTTTCAAGACTCCCCCTTAATGTGTTTAAAGGCATCAGCACGGCGCCCTCTATATGACCTGCTTTAAATTCGCCAGGATTTCGGACATCTACTATCTGGTAGTCTTTTGCTGGTTTTTTGTCCTCTATTATTGCCTTTAAGTCTTCACAATCAATGAACTCTACTTCCCCGTCAAACAGATTCTCTGCTATCATTCCTATGATATTTATCGAATCCTTTGCTGCGCCGCAGGAAGGATGGTATGCAAGTTCATATTTCGCCAGGGATCTTATATCTGCTTTATTAAAAATAGAAACAGCCATGATATCCGTTTTTTTATCCACGCTTTCTTTCCCTACTGCCTCAAATCCGAGTATCTTTCCGGTTACTTTATCAAAAATAGTAACCATATGAATCATCTCAGCCCCCGGATAATAGCCGGCATGGGAAGGAAAATGTATTTCTATCCTGGCTGTATTTTTATTTATCTTTTTTGACTCTTTAAACGAGAGGCCTGTTTTTCCTATCTGTAAATCAAATATTTTTATAATTGATGTACCGATGCTGCCTTTAAATGAATATTTTTCGGCAGGACCGGAAGGATTTTTAATAATTTTTCCTGCTTGCTTTATATCATCAAATATATTTTTTGCAGCTATTCTTCCCTGCTTGCTTGCAATTGATGCAAGACAGAAAATCTTGTTTTGTTCAGACAGCAGGTCATTTACTTCAACACAATCTCCTGCAGCATAGATGTAATCAAAACCGGTTTTTAGATTTTCATCAACAATAATGCCTCCTCTTTCTCCCGTCTTTATACCGCAATTTCCTGCAAGCCTGTTTTCAGGTCTGACGCCTATCCCCATAAAAACAAGGTCGGGTTTGATTGTTAATCCTTCTGAAGTATGTATTGATATAATCCTTTGCCGGGAATCTGCGGAGTAAGAAACAATATCACAGTTTTTTAGAATTGTGATTCCTTTTCTATTTAGATAATCTTCGGCATAATCAGTTACTTCCGTATCGAAATTCGGTAATATCTGTGAAGTTTTTTCAATGATTACAGTATCAAGTTTTTTATTTGAGAATGCTTCAAGCAATTCAAGCCCAATAAAGCCTGCACCAATTACAAGCGCATTTGCAGTTATTTCTTTTTTATCAGAAACATTGCCGACAGCCTCCTTGCTGCCATGTGAATTAATTCCGGTTTTTTTGCTTTCCTCTTCATTATCTGAAGAGTTTTCCTTAATAAGCAAATCAATAAAATCCCTTAAAATCACGGCGTCTTCTATGGTTTTTAAATAACAGATATTTTTTTCATTCTTAAAAAAAGGAAGTCCTGAGGGATTGGTTCCTGTGGTTATCAGCAGATAATCGAAATAATCATCAAATTCATCACCGCTTGTCATGTCTCTTATTTTTAAAAATTTTTCTTCCGGGTTTATCTCTGTTACCTCATGCATTATTTTTATATTCAGATCAAATCTTTTACTGAAAGAATCTACAGAGTTTACAAGCAAATCTTCCATGCTGCTTATTCTGCCTGATACAAAATAAGGCAGACCGCATGAAGCATATGAGATATACCGGTCTTTTTCATATATGGTTATTTCAATATCTTCACTGAGTCTTCTTAACTTGGCTGCAGCAGAAGTGCCGGCAGCTACCGCTCCGATAATAATTACTTTTTTCTTTGTCATAATCTGCTTCTCCATAAATAAAAATAATAAATATAATCAAATTTCTGTTAATAAAACCATGGGTTTTCTAATTTTCCAATTAGCTATAAAATCAGTTTTTAGCACCGGCTATTTAAAAAAATAAAGCAGCAAAAAAATTCTGAAAATATACCCTGAAATAATATTTTTTGCTTTAAATAATGTTTTGCCAGGCTGTAAAACCTTAATTAATTTTAGCATAAAATATTAGCGGTAACTAACAGGCCTGTTTGCAAAAATATTTAAAAAAATCTAATATTTTAATAAAAATATGACTGAGCTTTACTGACTGACAGGCTTGATGGATTTGACTAAATGACAATATACTTATATTTAATATTAATAGGTCTTGGCGCAGGTTTTCTGGGATCCATTATCGGCATAGGCGGAGGAATAATAATAGTTCCGATTCTTTCACTATTATTAAAAATACCTATTCAAAACGCGATTGGAACAAGCCTTGTTGCTGTTATGGCAACTTCGATATCTGCTTCCAGACTTTTCTTTAAAAAAGATCTTACCAATTTAAAAATAGGTCTTTTTCTGGAGATTTTTACGACTGCAGGAGCAGTTACGGGAAGCATTCTTATATCTTTCATAAAAAGTAATATGCTTTTTGGATTGTTTGGCCTCCTGACTCTTGTAAGCGCTTATTTTTCTTACAGAAAAAATATTTCCCTGCAGAAAAATACTTTGCAGAAAAATGGCATTAAAGACAAAATGCCGGTGCAGCAGCAGAAATTAAATTATTACGGTAAAGATGCTCAAAAAGATGCAGGGGAAGAAAGCTATGAATATTATGACACAGCCCTAAAACAAAATATCAGATACAAAGTCAGAAATTATCCAGTTGGATCTTTGACATCATTTGTTGCGGGAATAATGAGCGGACTTCTGGGCATCGGAGGCGGATTTATAAAAGTGCCTACCATGAATCTGCTTATGGATATCCCTATGAAAGTAGCAACAGCAACAAGTAATTTCATGATAGGGATTACCGCAGTCTCGTCATCCGTAATTTATATGATGAAAGGATTTATAGTACCTGATATTACTGCCGCGGTAGTAATAGGCGTGCTTATAGGCGGAACCGCCGGCTCATTTACGGCTTACCGGATGAAAAACAAATATATTGTAATTATTCTGATAGTAATACTTATAATTTTTGGCATAAACATGATTCTGAAATCATTCGGATTAAATCTTTTTTAGTAATTTTTTAATAGGATTTTTTTAAAAATCATGGCAGATAATGACAACGGTAAAATAAAAGAGTCAAGGCTCGGTAATTATCTCAGCTTTGATTATACAATCGGTCTTTTAATAGCAGTAATCCTGATAATTACGGGACTGTTTACCCGGAATAATTTTTTCTACAGGCTGAGCATAATCTTTATGATAATAACTCCGTCTGCAGGTCTTCTCATATGTCTGATTTATTATATAGCCAAAAGAAAACTTAAAAATATTCTTATTACTATTGCTGTTCTGCTGATTATTGTTGCCAGCGCTCTTATAGGATTATTTAATTTTGGTTAAGTCTCTTATTCAGCTGTTAAACTGAAGATCGTACAGTTTTTTAAAATCTCCCTTAAGGCTTTTGTAAATGGATTTGTAAATTTCATAAGTCTTACCATATACTGAACTTTTTCCTTTATCCGGCAGGAGCTCGGAAGATTTCTTTACAGCTTTTTCTACCGCCTGTTCAACTGAATTATAAAGTCCGCACCCCACTCCTGCAAGAAGAGCTGCCCCGAATGCCGGCCCTTCTTCATTTTTCAGAGTAACTATCTGAGTCTGAAAGACATCGCAAATTATTTCTTTCCATATTCTGCTTCTTGAACCGCCGCCTATTAAAACTATATGCTCTGAATCAATTCCAAGCCCTTTCATCAGGTTAAGGCAGTCAAGCTGGCTGAAAGCAACGCCTTCCATTATGGAACGGACAAAATGATCCTGGTTGTGGATATATGACATTCCGAAAAAAACACCTCTTGCAAATGCATCAGCATGGGGCGTTCTTTCACCTGAAAGATAAGGCAGAAACAAAAGCCCGTCGGAGCCGGGAGCTACCTGTTCCGCCTGTGCGTCCAGCAATTTATATTTCTTTAAATCAGGCCTCTTGTTTTCGATATCCCTGCTTGGGCCAAAAGTGTCATAATACCATTTCTGGGCGCCGGCAGCAGAAAGAGTAACACCCATAAGATGCCATTTCCCGGGAACAGCATGGCAAAATGAATGCAGTCTTCCTTCCGGATCATAAACCGGTTTGTCGCTGTGCGCGAAAACAACTCCGCTTGTTCCTATTGAATCAGAGATTATGCCCTGTCTTATTATTCCGGATCCTACATTTCCTGCTGCATTATCTCCTCCGCCCCCGACTATTGGAGTGCCCTCAACGAGACCGGTAAGGTTTGCGGTTTTCGCATCAAGTTTTGCGCTTACTTCATATGATTCAAAAATATCTGCAAGAAGACTCTTATTGATTTTAAGACCGTCAAGGATTTCATCAGACCATGTTCTTTCTTTTATATCCATTAGCAGCATTCCGGCCGCATCAGAAACCTCAGTCGCATATGTTCCCGACATCATAAATCTTACATAATCTTTTGGTAACAGGATCTTTTTTGTTTTGTTATAATTTTCAGGTTCATTTTCTCTTAACCACAATATCTTCGGTGATGTAAAACCGGGAAGCGCTTTATTGTATGACAGTTTTATAAAATTATCATATCCAAAAATATCATATATTTCTTTGCACTGGGGCTCAGTTCTCTGGTCGTTCCACAAAAGGGCAGGCCTTATTACTTCGTTTGCATCATCAAGAAAAACAGAGCCGTGCATCTGTCCGGAAAGACCTATTGATTTTATGTCGCTCCCTTTTATATTTTTTTTCTGCAATGCTTCTTTTATGGTTGAGATAGTTGCTTCATACCAGTCCGCAGGATTCTGTTCAGCCCAGCCCGGTTTGGGAGTATAAAGCGGATACTCTTTTATTGCAGAACTTATGATATTTCCGTTTTCATCAATAACAAGGCTTCTGGTTCCAGAAGTACCTATATCAATACCCAGTAAATAGTTGTTAGTCATTATTCCTCCCAAAAATAATTTTATATCTCAGAATCATATAGAGTTTTTATCTGAAAGGTCTTTTAGAACAATTTTGAAACCAGGCTGTAGATTTCTTTGTATTTTTCAAATTTCTCAATATATTTTTGTCTGATATTCTCGTCCGGAAGAAATTCATCTTTTATTTTTACAAACTGCGAAATAGCTTCAGATAATGTAAATTTTTGCGTTCCAAGTCCTGCAAGCATCATTGATGCAAGACATCCCGCTTCTGTTATATCCATTCTGAGTATTCTTTTATTTGCAATTGAAGCCTTTAATTGCAGCTCAAAATCGGATTTTGATCCTCCTCCCACAGCTCTGAGCTCAACTATTTCAACACCGCTCTTATTAATAAGCTCCATATTAAAACATATCTCAAATACAAGTCCTTCTACAAGCCCTTTGAATATTTCAGTTTTATCCGTATCAAGATCCAGCCCAATTATCGAACCCTTGGAGACCGGATCAAGATAAGGGGTTCCGGAAGCTGAAAAATATGGAAGTGTATAAAGACTGGAAGGCTCAAAATCAAGCTTTGAAGAGATTTCCCTGATTGCCTGATTATCTCCTGCTGCAAGATTATCCCTGAACCACTTAACCACGCTTCCGCTTGACAAATTATATGCAAGAGAAACGTATTTCCCATCAACAGCATGCGCCTGGCAGCCAAAATTATTTTTCAGCATTGCCTGATTTTTTATTGCATCTTCCATGCAGATAGTCACGCACTCGACAGTCCCCATTCCATCAGCTGCAATGCCGCCTTTGACAGCACCAACTCCAAGCGCAGCACAGGGTTGGTCATGCGCTCCCGTTACTACAGATACCTTATTTTGAAATCCGAGCTGCTCAGCTATCTTGCTGTCAATATGTCCTATTTCAACCGCTGAAGGAGAAGGAACAGAAAAGAGTTCGGCATCTATTCCAAAAGAATCCAGAATATCTGTTCTCCAGAATTTTCCTTTTACATCAAAAAAAAGTGTCCTTGATGCAAGAGCATGATTTATGCGTGTTTTCTCAATTCCAAGCTTGTGAAAAAACAAATCCTCGGTAAAAAGAAATTTTTTTGTTTTTTTGTATATTTCAGGAAGATTCTTCTTTACCCACATGAGCTTATTTAAAGGACATATATAGCCCGGCGGGAATCCGGTTATTTCAAAAAGCTCTGCTGCAGAATATTTCTGTAAAATAAGATCTACTTCATTGGAACTTCTGGCATCTGTGGAGTAAATAGTGTTATATAAAATATTTCCCCCGGAATCCACAGGAGTAAAACTTTCACCCACAGTTGAGATAGCCAAAGCGGTAACAGGATCTTTTTTAACAGCAGGATCATTATTTACTTTTTTAATCACATCAAAAACTTTTGACCACTGATCACCGGTATCAAACTCGACCCATCCGGGATTTGGGAAGACCAGGTTGTATTCCCTGTAATCGCTTGCAAGTATTTTACCTTCTTCATTAAAAGCGATGGCCTTTGTTCCTGTTGTTCCTATATCAATTCCCATTAAACTCATAGCTACCTACCTTTAGAATACTGTTTGTAATTATTACCCATATCATAAAATCATACCTTAGTTCTCTGATTTCACCAATATATTTATGTTTATTAAAATTAATTTTTAATATTCTTTACTATGTATTTTTTTAAAAAATCCTGTACTGGCTGCTTTGTCAGATAATTATGGTTCAGCATATATTATCTTGTAAAAACCTCACACGAAACAGTAGTTGTTTTCTGCACGCCAGCCAGTCATTTATTTTATTTTCATCAGATCCGCAGGCATCAAATTCAGGGCCACCAATACATTTTGAGGCCTCATATCAGTCTTGTTTTTATAACTTCAGATATTTTTCAAAAAACCTCCACAAACATAAAGGTACCTGCTTTTTTTATCCGCAGGGATTACTGCGTTTCCCTGGCAGGATATCGCAAGTACCTTTACTCTGTCTTTGTAAAGTCTTTAAGACTTGAAACAGTTCTAAAGTAATTAAAGATTCCAGTAATCAGGAAGATAGATTTTTTCTCCTCCCGCCATCGCAGAAAGATGTCCGCATAATCCTGCGCTTGTCCAGTTTGCTGCTTTTTCTGCATCTATCGCTGAATCACGGCCCTCTACTATAGACATTACAAACTCATGAACCATATGAGGGTGGGAACCGCCATGCCCTGAACCCTGTATGAATGAAAGATGGGATTTTTCTTCTTCATCCATTACT
The DNA here is from genome assembly GCA_012837825.1 of Actinomycetota bacterium. Taxonomy (NCBI): domain Bacteria; kingdom Bacillati; phylum Actinomycetota; species Actinomycetota bacterium. The sequence continues at coordinate 7,210 of DUQM01000083.1, forward strand.
TCCATTGAACGTGTGAATCTTGCTATTTCTTTCGGAAGCATATCGCCTGTATCAGGTATTTTGACTCTTTCTGCATCTTCCTTGCCGAGGAATAGCATAGGGTCTTCTCCGTCAAGCCTGTTCCATTCGAATGCAAGTTTGTTCCCGTATGCATCAAAGCTTTCAATATATTGTCTTACCGTATCATAAAGAGATCTTGTTACTTCTCCGCTAAGATCACAATCCTTGAATTTCATAAGCATTGATTCAACAGCATAAGGGCTGTTCCATCTTTCAATATAATTTTCCCTTATTCTTCCTGACCCCAGCGCAAACACCCATTCAACAGGTTTATCAGCAAGAATAGCCAGGGGACTTACCGCATGAGTAGCATAATTAAGAGGAGGCCATCCCGGCCACGGCGCTCCCCATTCTTCCATGTCCTGCATGTGTGAACCTCGCAAAAACTGTATTTTGCCAAGCTTGCCTTCATCTTTTAATTTTTTAACGTATAGAAACTCCCGGGTATATGCTGCAGTTTCCATCATCATATAAACTGTGCCTGTTTTTCTTCTCATTTTGACAATTTCTTTACAGTCTTCAATATCAATAGCCATTGGAACAGTACATGCAACATGCTTTTCCGCTTTCAGGCAGTCAAGAACAATAGGAGCATGCGTATCAGCAGGAGTAACAATATGTATTGCATCGATTTCCTTTATCCTGCATAAATCCCTGTAATCATTAAAAAGCCTGTTAACACCATATTTTTCCCCGGCAGCTTTCAGCTTGCTTTCATCTCTCTGACATATTGCATAAAGCTCTGCATGCGGATGATTCTGATAAATAGGTATGAAGTCAGCGCCAAATCCCAAACCTACTATCGCCACTTTAACTCTCTGGCTAGGCATAACTTGCTCCTTTTAACTTGTGTTAATATTAAAATATGAATCTGCTACTTCCTGATTATTTCATAGCATCAACAAGTATCATTTCAATGCTTCCCCTGTTATTTTCGGGGTCAAAATAAGCATCTATGATTTTTTCATTGGGAAGAGAATCAATTCTTTCATTCATTATTTTAAGCGCTTTTGAATTGATTTCGATTGCTTTTTCGACAGGCATTCTCTCAGGATTGATGTCAAAGCCATAATACTCATTATAAGCTGCCATTTTCAGGACAAAAAGCATAGCTTCGGCCTGCTGCCATTCAACAACTCCCAGATTAAGGTCCTGGTCATAGTTGCCCATTGGCTGACTGTTCCAGTGTGTATTGAACAATCGACCTTCCCTCAGGCATCTGGCAATTGCATAAGGCGTATCTTCCCCGCCCATTCTTATGTGGCCGATTTCAGGCTGCATGCCCATAAGAGGGATGCCTTTGGAAAGAAGTTCTTTGTTTATCGGATTTGTAAGTCTTTCTTCAATGTCTTTGCATGCTATAAGGCCGTCGGCAGTAGTTCTGTAAATATTATTAGGTGCAGGTTCATATGGTTTCGGCTCAATAGCAACTATTACGCCCGGCACTTCATCCATCGCTTCAGCGACAGCAGCTTCAAACCTGTCCCACATATCATAATAATTGGTCCCAAGAGAATATGTATATCCATCTATTCCCGGCCATATCCCTGAATGATGCAGGTTTTTCTCTTTTGCAAATTTCAGACACCCTACAAGAGTATCCATAGCTTTCTTTCTGTAGCTATCTATAGGATTTGAAAGAGAACCGAATTCATATTCTTTGGGATAAAATATTGCAGGATAGCAGGCCTGGAGAACTATTCCTGTCTCTTTTTCAAGCTGTTCATACAGATAGTAATTTTCTTCATTTACTTCGTTCGGGTAATGAGCCTCTATTGCCTTTATCCCAAACTTTGCCATATCCGCTGCCATTTCTATTCTTTCTGCAATAGTTTTTGGCGGAACATATGCTTCATGAAATCTGCCGCCTCCGGGCGCAAAATACCAGATTCCCACGGACATTTTTAAATCCAGGCTGAAACTATTCAAATGTTTCAGAAGCGCATCCCTGTCAAGTCTTTTTTTCTGATAGCTTGTATCAATTATCTGATTTACCATAATTCTCCCATAACCTTTCAATTAATTAAAAATATTTAAATAAAAAGCTGTCAATTTATTTATTTTGAAACCTCTATCTGGATTTTTATCTGCTGTCCGGGATCAGTTCTGAGCAGTCTTATTGCTTCTTCGGTTTTTTCAAGAGGATATGTTCCTGTAACAAGCGAATCAAACTTCACAAGCTCATTTTCAATTGATCTTATTGTCTGGGCCCAGGAAAGCGGCGCAAGCCATGCAGAACGTATTTCTTTATCCATTGTGTGGAAGCTTAAAGCAGGAATTTTAAACACATCATCTTCATTTGGAAGTCCGTAATGAACTATAATGCCGCAATTGCCGGATATCGATACTGCCTGCTCAAAAGCCGCATTGGAGCTGGTCGGAACGATTGCCCTGTCTGCCAGTCTGCCGGCATTGACATCTCTTATTGATTTTTCGAGATTATCCGTATAGTATCTGGAATTTTTTTCCGATATATTGAAAATAAAGTCCGCCCCTACTTTTTTACCCTGCTCAAGTCTCCAGTCATCATTTTTCGCACCGATAAGAACTATCCTTCCGGCACCCATTCTCTTTGCAAGCTGGGTCATCATCATGCCCATTGAGCCAGGGCCAAAAACTGCAACAAAATCGCCGGGCTGAATATTTAATTTTCTCAGTCCGTTAAAAGCGCATGCAAGAGGTTCGGTAAACGCACCTGCTGCATAGCTTACAGCTTCCGGAAGCTTGAACAATCCGGTATATCTTGAAACGCAATACTCAGCAAATGCACCGTCAGTAGAAACTCCGGGAACATTTGAATTTTCGCATAAATGCGTTTCACCTTTTGCGCAGGGGATGCAGGCATTGCAATTCTGGACCGGATTTACAACAACCCTGTCGCCGGGTGCGAAAAGACCCAGCATTTCCGGCACTTTCCCAACTTCTACTACTTCTCCCGTAAACTCATGCCCGAGAACTATCGGGCCTTTGCCGCTTGCGGTACCTACAGGAGAAAGTCCGTAATAATAAGAGATATCCGAACCGCATATACCGCAATTCTTAACTTTTACAAGCACATCTATATCCGTTACTTCCGGTATAGGAATCTCTTCCATTTTCATTTTTTCGGCTTCATAAAAAACCTGAGCCTTCATAGTACCTTTCAATTTTCCCTCCTTAAATTTATTTACCATATTTATTAATCAGTTTATCAAGAAATACTTTGCAGTCAGCTGTAACATCCAATGCCTTTGGCCAGAAGCAGAGATCGATTGTCCACCATTCATCTTTATATCCGGCATCAAGTATTGCAGGGATTATTTCATCAAAATCAAGCTTTCCGGTCCCCAGGGGAGCATGAGTGCTTGTATCTCCGTCATGCAGCGTTCCGTCTGAATCTATGAGATGGACATGGCCGATTTTTCCCGTAAGCATATGGGCAAACTGAACAACACCTTTTGGCAAAAGCTCTTTTTCTCCCATCTGTCTTGCTCCAATGACACTTGACATATATGCATGACATGAGTCAAACATAATGGAAAAATTTGGATGGTCTACTTTATAAACCATTCTTACAACTTCACTTGGCTTATTGAACAAAAAGCCCGGCTCAAATTCCCACACAAGCTTTACTCCGTCTTTTGCGCAGATATCTGCAGCTTTGTTCCATACTGATGCAACTTTTTTAAAACAAGTTTCGTAATCCATCCCTGCGGGAATTTCTGTAGGAGGACTGACAGTATCGACTCTTAGCTTGGGTATCTGCATATCAACACATAGTTCAAGATTGCCTTTTACTGCTTTTAAATATTCCTCTTCAGTTGAAGTTGCCGGTGAAGGGAATGGAGCGGCAACGCCGGAAACACCAAGATTGTATTTCTTTAAAAGATTTTTTATCCTGGCTCTTTCTTCCTTTGTGTTTTCAGGAAGGTGCGGCGGAAATGCGCCCAGCTCAAAGCCATCAAACCCAAGCTCGGAAATCCTTTTCAATACATCCTCAAGAGGGATAGGAGCTTCGGAATAACCGCCCCATATATATGCCCAGCCGCCTATTGATGTTTTTTTAGCCATTTTATAACTCCTTTTAACCTTATGATTCTTTTTTTTAATTTATTTGTTCCAGGCACACAAATGACCTGAATAAAATCATTAAAATAAATAACTGATTAAAATCAGCCAAAAATAATATTACTTTTTATAAGGCTTAATCATCGGAACATCAGTGTTTATATCAGGCCCGAAGAATTTGATAATGAGAAGGTTTTCCTTCCCTTCATTTTTTACAGTAAGCGGTCTGACAGCCCTGTCATGTGAAACAAGCAGTTCGTCACAATCAAAATTACCTGCTTCAATTTTATGGCCGCCATAAGTTCCCTTGCCTCTCCAAACCAGCACGCTGTATACGCCTTTTTCCTGTGAAGTAAATGACTGACCGGGTTTTACAACCAATCTTTTGCCTGAGAATTTATGGGTATTGTAATAAATCCAGTGCTCTTCTCCTCCGGACTGTCTTGACTCCTCAACAAAAATATTTGGGAGATGGTGATTTTCATAGAAATAAGGGTCTCCGTTTGCTTCCCAGTCAAGCTGTTCAAGAATGACTCTTTCTCCTTTTGACTCCCTGTCTTCTTTCCTTACATCTTTAAATAAAAGATCTTTGGATATGATTTCACCGGCATTTAAAGCCTGCAGCATTGCAAAGACATCAGAGTCTTCCTGCAATTCTATGGTAAGGGCTGTCCCCGGTGCATGCAGAACACCGGACGGCAGAAAGAATCCCTCCCCGGGTACGTTCAGATACGCTCTTGAATGACTTAGGATCAGATCATCCTTCCAGTCAACAAGATAAGGCAGAAGTATGTCAAATTTCTTTTCATCCACTATGTATGGATGGACGCCAAAAAAAGTCTCAGGATGTGGACCCGTCTCAACATCTTCAGGAAAATAATAGGCTTCGTCTTTTGAATTTCTGCCGACAAGCCGGGCATCTTTTTCCATCTGATGAATGTGGTATGGTATCCTTGCTCCAAAGTCATATATTTTGCAAAGCCTTCCCAGCCCTGTGTGTGTTTTTGAATACTCTTTACCCATTATCAGATCGGGAGCAGCTTCAACGGCATCTTTGAGAAGAATGTTTTCTCCGGAATCAAGATTAAGATAGCTCAATCCTTCGTCTTCCGGACTTATCCTGTTGTCTGCTTTTGTTACAGAAGCAAGCCATCTTTCACAAATAAAACCCCTCTCACCGACATTATAATCTTTTTCGGCCAGCCCGAGCCTCTTTCCCGGCGGAAGAAAATCCCTTGCGACCCATGCAGGTTTTAAATTCAGGATTCCATCGTTTTTTGAAAGAATTTTATAAATTATTTCTTTTGTTTCCACCACTTATGCCTCCGTTCAAATTATTTGTCCTTTAAAATATTTCTCAAAAAATCAAAATACAGCTTGCTTCTAGCTTAAAAGACCTTTTAAGAATTTTAATCCCTTTAAGGCAAGAGCTTCATTACTCTCCTCAGTCTGCCTCCATATTGATGCTGCCTTTGCTATGATTTTATTATCAGGAGTAAAAGATTCTATAACAACCCATTTGTCATAACTAATTCTTTTTAAAGCATCTGCTATGTTTTTCCAGTGAACCTGACCCGTACCAGGTGCACCCCTGTCGTTTTCGCTTGCATGGAACAGATAAAGAAGATCTCCTGCGTCAAGAACTGCCATTGCAGAATTTTTCTCTTCTATGCTCATATGGAAAGAATCAAGATGGATTTTCAGCATATTGCTCCCCACGTCCTTAATCAGCCTGACTGCATCTTTGCATATATTTATAAAATCCGTTTCAAACCTGTTTAAAGGCTCTATTGCTATAAATACGCCATATTTCTCAGCCCACCGGCAAGCTTTCCCAAGGTTTTCAACAACAGTGTCCCATTGTATTTTTTTCTCATTTTCAGGAACCTGGGATGCTCTTCCTACAGCAGAATAAGCCGGTCCGGCAAAAACCTGGCACTCAAGCTCTGAACAGGCTTCCAGACAGTCCCGGATATAAGAAAGCCCTCCTTCAATTTTTTCTTTTTCAGGTCCTCTTATATCTGTATTTTCTCCAAACAATCCGCAAACAGAAGAACAGACAAGACCATTTTCCTTAAAAGTTTTAAGTGTTTTTTTATAATCAATATCGCCTTTCTGACCGAGAGCTATTTCTATTCCTTCAAAACCAAGTTCTCTGAATTTAGGAGTAAGATTTTTTACATGTTCATCCGTATAAGACCCGGTCCATAATAGAGTATTAATTCCGAATTTCATTTAATTCCCCTGTTTTATTTATTTTTAAATTATGAATCATAAATATTAAATTCCTATTTTTACCAGACAGGAATTTTAAGATTAAAATAATCATTCAAAGATACAAAGCTCTTTTCTGCCTGTCTCTGCTGATTTGATTATTGCATCGCAAATGACAGCATTTCTGTAGCCGTCTTCAAATGTTGCAACATAAGGCTCAAGCGGTGTTCCGAGCATAATTGCATTCACCATATTAAGAGCTGTATGTACAAACGTGTTCTCCCAGCCGATTATGTGACCATGAGGCCACCACTGATCATAATAAGGATGATATGATTCAGTAACATTTATGCAATGAAATCCTCTTGTAGCTTCAGGTTCTTCATCTCTCCAATAAACATGAAGGTTGTTCATGTTTTCAAGATCCCACCAAATGCTTCCTTTCTCACCATTTATTTCAATGGCGTTGAAATTCTTTCTTCCAGGGCAGAATCTTGAAGCTTCGATAGTTCCTATTGCTCCATTTTCAAATTCAACTGCCGCAGCAACTGCATCATCTACATCAACTTTTTCTTTTTTCCCGGATTCATCAGAATATCTTTCTTTTATAAAAGTCCGGGCAACAGCGCTTACAGCCTTAAATTCACCGCATAAAAATCTGCCAAGATCAATTATATGGGAACCAAGATCGCCCAGCGCACCACTGCCGCATTCTGCTTTTCTTAATCTCCATATCATGGGAAACTCGGGATCGATAATCCATTCCTGAAGATATCTTGCTCTGAAATGAAATAATTTCCCAAGCTTTCCGTCTTCAATTAAATTTTTTGCAAGCACCACGGCAGGAACCATTCTGTAATTATAATTACAGATATTTTTTACATTATACTTTTTAACCGCATCCCTCATTGTTTTTGCTTCAGCAGCATTTCTGGCAATAGGTTTTTCAGAAATAACATGCTTTCCGGCCTTTGCTGCTTCAATTGCCGGTTCTGCATGAAGATAATTAGGGGTTCCGTTATCAACAATCTGGATTTTGTCATCATTTATGATTTCCTTCCAGTCGGTAGTATACCCTTCATAACCAAATCTTCTTGATGCTTCTGCAACATCCGACTCAGGAATACCGCAAATTTTTATAAGTTTGGGGATTGCTGCCGGCGGCCAAAAAATATAAGGCATTTGCTTCCAGCCATTTGAATGGGCTTTGCCCATAAAAGCATGGCCTATCATGCCCACACCTATTTCCGGTATACTTTCAACAGCTTTTTTTTCTGATGTCATAGCAACAAAACCAACTTTTTTTTCTTCTGTCATAAGTCACCTCTCTAATATCTTAATTTTATTATTACAAAATTATAAATAAAGAAACAAGCCTGTCGTATTATTTACTTATTAAAAAGAAACACCACAGGATCTTAGGAATTCAACACTTTTATGGAATATCTCATCATCACCAACTATTTCAAGTGTCGAACTCTCAATACCGGCATCTTTTAAAACATCGCAGACACCTTTTATGTCAATAATACCGTCTCCCATAGCTATCGGCGAGAAACCTGCCCCGAATTGTTTTCCTCTCTTTGGAAGCCAGTCTTCACCGAGATCTTTCCAATGTATATGATGAATTTTGTCTTTGAATTTTTTAGCTATTTCAACAGGATCCGAGCCGCCAAGCCAGCTGTTACCTGTATCCAGATTTAATCCAATTGCCGGTGAATTATCAAGAAGATCAAAAACAGCCTGAATGCCTTCGATAGTATCTGTAACAGGACCGTGATTTTCCAGAAGTATTCTGACGCCATAATCAGCAGCCATTCTTACAGGCTCATATAACTTTTCTGCAATTATAAAAATTCTTTGATCAAATGTAAGCTTCCTGCCCCATTCTGTATGCGGCTCATTTTCGGTAGTTATAATATCCTTTACTCCAATTGCTGCCCCAAGCCTGATAGCTTTCATTATTTCATGTGTGCTGTATCTGCTGGGTTTTGTAGGATCAAGCAGGTTGCCATGTGCGCATACTGTTGAAATTTTCATATCATATTTGTCGAAAATCCTTTTAATATCAAAAGGATTTTCATCAAGGCTTACAGTAGGGTCAAAACCTGCTGTACCAAGCATACTCCCGCCGGAGTTGGTATTACTGATATCTGCACAACTGAAGCCCATGTTTTTTGCAATTTTTAATTGTTCCTCAACGCCCTGAAAAGACTTTATCAATAGAAAAACACCTATATTCATTTCTTCTTCCTTTCCTGATTTATTATCAGCAAAAATATTTCGGCATATAAGTCAAATAAATTATCATTGATAAGCAACATTAGTAAGATATGAGTTTTTTATTATTATAGTCCTAAAATTGAAAATTTACAATTTGTTAAGTATAATACATAACAATTAATATAAATAAATTATTCAATTATTAATCAAGTATAATTCTCCGATTGCGAGAGCTTGTAAACAGAATATTTTTGGTTTTAAAAAATTATTAACTGAACCGGACCGGAGCATTTAATTGATTATTGGTTTTTATAATATTGCTTATTCATATAAACCTTTATATTTTAAAAATCTATTGACAAATGTCTAAAATATTATTTTTATTATTTTAAACAATAATTTATATAATCTG
>DUQM01000084.1 GCA_012837825.1 Actinomycetota bacterium
AATATTTTAAAGGGAACTTCTCCGGCAAAGCTATAAAAATATATTTGAATACCTGAGTCGTTTTTCATTTAAATATTCTTTTAAAGACAGGATGTAAAAATGCAAAAAAAAGACGGATTTATTGACTATCTTGTTGAGCTTCCCAATTATCTCACTATTTTTATAACTCCCATTTACTTTCTTACCATCGGACCTATGCTTATCGAGATGAGCAGAGATACAGGTTTCAGTACTGAAAACTTAAACCTTATTATTACATTCTTTACAATAGGTCTTGTATCTGGACAGCTGACCTCAATAATATATAACCGGTTTATGAAAAAAGTAGTGATTCTTACTGCAGGCTATATTTTGCAGATCTGTTTTTTAGTTGCTTTGAGTTTTGCAAGGGACTTAATTGTTTTTTATGTTTTATATGTATTGTTAGGGTATGTTGCAGGTGTTATCTGGATACAGGCAACCAATTATATTCTGGAAAGTAAAATTAATAATAAGCCACGTCTTACAACTATTTTCCTAAGTTTTTATCCCGTGGGAAATTTTGTAGCGCCTTTTATAGCATCAAGCCTTATAAAAAATAATCTGAACTGGAGATACTCATATTATATAACTGCTTTTATTGTGCTTATAGTTTTGCTGCTATATTTCTTTGTGAAAAAAATAAATAAAAAAGAAAATATCTTAAACGAAACAAAGGAAAAAATAAATTTTAAAGAGATTTTCAAAATCAGATATATCAATATTATTTTTATACTTGGCTGCACTTTTCTTTTCTTCTATGTTATTCCCGAGACGATTTTTGCTACATGGTCGGCCACTTTTTTAAGAAAATTAAGATTTTTTGAAATAGATAAAGCAAGTCTTGCTGTTTCGATATTCTGGATGGCAATTTTTGCCGGCAGGATGATAGTAAGCACGTTTGCAGGAAAAATCAAATCAAATTATATTATGCTTGTCCTTTCTGCAATGGGGGTAATATCAATGGCTTTCTTTGTGATTGTAAAATCTCCTGTATTTATTTATCCGGCAATAGCACTTGCCGGTCTGGGGTGTTCCGGAATTATTACCCTTGGAATTGCTGATGCAAGCACCGTCTATGAGAAAGGCAGGGGTTTGCTTGCAAGCATTGTGTTTGCTGTTGTGAATTTCGGCACTTCAATTACTCCGTTTATTACGAAATTTATTTCAGCCCGAAGTCTCTCCTGGTCTGTGGGTGTAGCGGCCGTATTTATGTTTTTAACTTTCCTGACCATAATCGTTAAAATAATTTATGAGAAGAAAAATATAAATAAGGCAGAGACAGCAATCTGATTTACTGCGTGATTTTTACAGCAAAGCATTGTCAGGGCATAGCGCTGTCTGAATAATTACAAATTATATCTATTAAAGCTATAATTATTAGGAAAAATACATTAAATATATTATCAAAAAAAATTCTTGAGTAAGTAAAATAACACTTTAAAACAATAAAAATAATAAGGATAAGGTTAAAATGAAAGATTTTAATGACGTTGCGCCAGTGATTCTGCCCGAGGAAGGTTTTGAAGGGGACTATATCATTGCTTCATATTTTTATATTGCAAAATCTGATGAGGATATATACGAAAAGGCAAAATCATTTGCAGTAGGTCAGACAATAGGCACATGGGTGCCTGTTCCGGGAATAACACCGGAAATGAAAAGAAAATATGGCGGAAAACTGGTAAGCATTTATGATATTCCGCCTGCTGAACTGACCCCTGATTTGCCGGAAGAGACATATCATATAATACAGATAGCTTTTCCTGATGAGAATTTTTCTCCTCAGTTTCCGATGCTGATGACTACGCTTCTGGGAAATGATGTCTCTACTTCAGCCCAGGTAAAGCTGATAGACATCAAATTTTCAGGAAAATTTCTGAAAGCTTTTAAAGGTCCCAGATTTGGAACTGATGGAGTTTATGATTATATGGGTCTTGGTTCTGAAAGAAGGCCTATCGTGCTGAATATGATAAAGCCCTGTCTTGGATATTCTGCAAGTGAAGGAGCAGCTATTTTCAAACAGATTGCTCTTGGAGGTGTAGATATCATAAAAGATGATGAATTATTTGCAGATACAAGCTACAGCTCCATTAAAGACAGAGTCCGTTTATATAAAAAAGCGGCAAATGAGGTGTATGAACAGACAGGCCACCTGACAAGATATTGTGTAAATATTACTGACAGGTTTGACAAGGTGCTGGAGCATGCAAAAACTGCAATAGAAGAGGGCGCAGACTTTTTAATGATTAATTTTGTTTCCACAGGAATAAGTGTTCTGCAGGCTCTTTCCGAGATGGAGGAAATAAAAATACCGATTGTGGCTCATTATGCGACTGCCGGTTCCATGACAGAATCTCCTTTTACAGGCATATCCACCCCTCTTCTTTTAGGAAAATTTGCAAGGATGTGCGGTGCAGACATGAGTATGTTCAGTTCACCTTATAGCACATATCCTTTTCTGAAAAGAAGATACAAGCAGATAGCAGATATGCATAAGCTTCCTTTTGGAGGATTAAGGCCAACAATGCCCATAATCGGCGGAGGTGTCCACCCGAATAGTGCAGAAAAGATAGTTAATGAACTTGGAAGAGAAGTAGTGCTGGCAAGCGGGGGAGCAGTCCTTGGACATCCGATGGGCCCTACTGAAGGGGCCAGGTCGATGATGCAGGCTGCAAAGGCTCTTGGTAAAGGCATATCTCTTGCTGAAGCAGCAAACCAGAAAGGAAATGAAGCGCTTAAAGTATCCATTGAAAAATGGAAATAAAATAATTTAATTAAATTATTAATTTAATAAATCAGTTTTTTGGCTAAAGTCTTCTTTTGCCAGATATAAATATTTAAGGAAAAGATATTTATTCAACTACATTTTTTAATTCCCTGTATAGCCCTTTTTTCCATTTTTTATCAAGCATATCGCCCATGCATGTGTTTAAGAGTTGAGCAAAGTCAGCATCAAGTATGTGGTTATCGCATTTTATTATATCCAGATTAGTATTGTTTCTGTCCCAGTTTTTCATAAATACATCCCACATCAGCGTA
>DUQM01000085.1 GCA_012837825.1 Actinomycetota bacterium
TAAAATCCATTTCAGATTATTTGGATAGGTCTTAATTATAAATTGACACCTATCCTTTTTTATAGAAATAATTGTGCTTGCCTGCTTATATATGAAATCTGATTCCTAAATCTCATATTGCTTTTATATATTATTTATTAAAAGTATATTTATCTATGAGCTCAATAACTCCAGTGTAGAACAAATAGTCAACAGAAACTGCCCGCCTTTCATTGACACAACCCATCTAAATGATTAAATTAATAATACATTAATTTAATATGTTTATATATCCTGTTAATAATAATATATGTCTAATATATTAAACAATTCTAATAAACAAAATGATTATTCCGAATTCAAAGTCATCTTTGCTGACACAGAATTGGAAATTTTTGCTGAAGCGGCAAAAATCAGGGAAAATTTTTGCTTTATTAATCTAAGTTCCGAATATGCGGTAAATTTTGTTCTTGAATATGAAAAAATTGATATTTTGTTTATAAGTAAAAATATATCAAATTTTGAAAACATTATAGAAAGAGCAAAAAGGAAGAAAACAAAGACATTTATTATTGAAAAGGATCTTCCAAAAAAATTTGATAATAAAAATCTAGAAAAAATTATTCTGAAAGAATTTAATTCCGGAAAAAATAATGAGAAACAAAGAATCAGCAGACAGGGGATATTTAAAAAGGTAATCAAACCGGATAAACAAATTGGAGATAGAGACATTAAAGAAAATATAGAGACTGTTAATAGTGTGGAGAAAAAAGAAAATGAATCTGAAAAAAAATCAATAAAAAACAATAATTCCAATATTAAAAATAATAAAAAAGATAGCTTGAAAGAGTATGTGGCAAATGAGAGAAAAAATAAGGGGGAAAATCAATATAAAAACATTGAAAAAGTAAAAGCAGTCAAACAAAAAATCATAACAGTTTTCCGCGCAAAAGGTGGTGTCGGCACTACGACAATTTCTTATTTTATGGCAACACTGCTCAAGAATATAAAAACCTTAATAATTGATTTAAACTTCAATGAAGGTTGCAGCGACTTAGGCTATTATTTAAATACTCCAAAAACACCGAACCTAACACTGTTTTCTGAAAGCTATGATAAGAATAGTTTTCAAAACTGCCTTATCAGCATAAATAATAGTGTGGATATTATTTTACCACCTCCTTCTCATGAAATTTCAAACCGAATTGATTTAAAGGAGATCTACTCACTGGTTGAACTGGCAAGAAAAAAATATGATCTCATGATTTTTGACTTACCCAACAAAATAAATGAATTTTATCTTGGGATAACGGACATTTCAGATACTTTGTTAATTATATCTGATGAAAGCACAGGCAGTCTGGGCAGAATTACCGAAATAGTAAAAAAGTATATCTATGATGAGTTAAAAAAGGTTTTTGTGATAAACAAAGTAAAAAATCCAGGCAATATCAATGCCAACATAGAGATTATTAAAAAGTATCTGGATCCGGATTATTTTCTGTTAATTCCTTATTTAAAAGAACTTGATAATCATCAGGATTTGAAAAAAGTATATTTCGAGAATTTGGAGGGATTCAATAATTTGAAAAATACTGCATTAAAAATTTTAACATCCTGAGGAGAAGAAAGATGTATTTTGGATATAAAAAATTTTTTATTCTTGCAATTATCGGAGCATTAATTATCGGCTTTTCAATATTTTTGTATCTCAACAGCCACTTTGAAAAAGTTGCAATTGCAGTGCTGCAGGCTGATATTAAAAAAGGACATACTATTAAAGATGAAGACGTGAGAGATGGGTTTTTTTATAAACAGGACGTACCTGTTGAAGCAATTAGAAACAAATCAGAATTAATAGGACTTGAAATAAAGACAGACAGATATATGGGAGACTTTATTACAAGAGAAATGCTTGAAGATAAAAGAGAGGATTATTTATCTTCAAATCTTAAAGAAGATGAAGCGATTATATCAATTAATCTTAATTCAAAAGAAAGTATGGCATCAGATCTTCAGATAGGTAAAAAGATAATGATAGTCTCAACAGAAAAAGATAAAGATATGGAAGATATTTTTTATAAGAATAGTGCGGTTTTCAGCAATAGCGAAGGCAGCTGTCTTTCAAAAGGATTTAATATAAAAAACTATCTTAACAGCAGCGTATTTCAAATTTCAGAAAATATTTTCCTGGTTGATGGATTTATTTATTTTAAAAATCTTGAAGTTATTCATATTCAAGAAGTTGAAGATACAGATATGGGCATTTTATCAAAAAATAATAGAAAAGATTCATCGCTTTACGTCAAATGTAAAAACCTTGAAGCGCCTTATCTGGCAAAAATAACTTCAGGTGAGAAATACAAATTATTAATAGGACCGCAATAAAGATTATTTTTCCAATGGATAAAGTCAAAGAGAAAATAATAACTGTTACTTCAAATAAAGGCGGCACAGGCAAGACAACAGTATCTTTATGTCTGGCATTATATTTCTCTTGTAAAAAAAATAGAAAAACGCTGCTGCTGGAAATGGATTCCTCACCGGGAGATTTCACAGTTTTATTTGATGCAGATGATGATAATTCAATTGAAATAGCTTTAAAGTTTCCTTCAAAACTCGCTAATTATGCAAAAAATGTAGGAAACAACCTGGACATAATAAAAGGGTTTTCCAACCCATTGTCTGCAGAAGAAGTTAAAACTGATGAAATAAATAATCTGCTGAGCACAGCATTAAAGAAGTATGAAATTATAATTGTAGACACTCAGAATGTTTTGAATGGTTCCATAGTTGACGTTTTAAAAATAACCGATTATGTTTTTTTAATTTCCGATCTTGAGATTGAATCACTTTATAGAAATCTGGAATTCATAAACCTTCTAAAAAGCAAGTTTCTCCTTCATCATGATAATTTTTATTTTTTAATAAATAAAAAAAGGTTTATAGACATATTTAAAATAATGGACATATCAAAAGTTATTACCTTGCCGATAATGGGATTTATTTCTTTTGAAAGAAATTTTAACAAAAGCCTGGTTATGAAGAACAAAAATAAATTTTTAAAGACCAGGACTTTTATTAATATGTCTAAAATTTTGGAAGGTTTTTATTTAAAAAATATAGTGTGAAAATGAGCTTGAAAGACCGTATAAGTGAAAAAACGATACAGGAATCAGATCTTGAAAAAGAAATAATCAAAAGAGTAAAGAAAATGATTAAAACCAAAGCATATGATCTTAATCCGGTTTTTAACAATAAAGAACATTTTAAGGATAAGATATTTCTCATCATTAAAAAGGAAGTGGAAGAATACTTTAATATCGCAAATTACCACATTAAAAATGAAATGATAGAACGGATTTTTTATGATACATGTGGCCTGGGCATTCTTGAGGTTTATCTTGGCGACAAGGAAATAACAGATATTTTTATACAGGATCTTGAGATGGTAATTATAAAAAACGGACATAAGATTTTTTTAGGCCAGGTATTTGCAAATATGGATGAAGTATATTTAATAATAGACAGAATTAAAGAAAACTCAGGAAAAATAATAGATCAAAGAATTCCTTTTCTAAATACAGATTTATATGAAGGCAGCAGATGTTCCATCGTCATACCTCCTGTTTCCGACAAAGTCTATATCTCCATAAGGGTTTTCAACTGTCTGGATTTTAAAATCGATGATCTTGAAAAAGCTGGAATGTTCGATGGGAAGGTAAAAAATCTGCTTAAATATTTTGTAGAGAATAAACAAAACATAATCATTGCCGGAGGCATGGGAACAGGCAAGACTACCTTGCTCAATACCTTAATAAAGCTGATTCCCTCAGATGAATTTATTAACATAATACAGGATACTCCTGAAATCAAACCCTTAAATCATCATTATGCAAGGCTTCTTACTACAAGAATAAAATCCAGAGAGATTGATTATGAAATAAATCAGGAAAGATTGCTTTTTGAAACATTAAGAATGAAGGCTGACAGAATAATAATTGGAGAAATAAGAGAAAACATATCGGCATATCAATTGCTGCAGGCTTTAAATACCGGCCACAAGGGCAGTTTCTCAACCATTCATGCTGATTCGGGTTTTGACGCCCTGACAAGACTTGAGACCCTTTCAATGGAATACAGGCAGAATCTGGATAATATGATGATTAAAAGAATTATTGCCAGAGCGATAAATGTGATTATTTATCTGGAAAACCAATTGAATGGAGAACCGGATTATATTAAAAGGAAAATAAAAGAAATAATAACAGTTGATAAAAATCTGACTAAAGAAGGTGAATACCAATTAACGTATCAATAAAAATATCAGTTTTTGTTACGATCGGAGTATTTTATTTATTTCTTTATTTATTACTCTTTTATATTGAAAAGAAGAATAAAACTCTTGATTTGATTTTAAGAAAAAATATTGGACAAACTGATTTATACAAGAAGCGAAAAAGACGGAATGGATTTGAAAAATGGTATGAAAGCTTAAACTTGAAAATCGATTTAAGTGATTTTTTACTGATATTATTTATTATCTTCACAATATTTTTTTTAATATGTATAACTCTTAAATTATCTTTATTAATAACCGTTTTTATAATTATTGCTATTTTTTCATTCATAACTATTTTTCTTAATATTCAAAAAACCAGAACTGTTAGCAGGAAAGAAGAGCAGCTTGAGTATTTCTTAATCAGTTTGTCAGGGAATCTTTTCTCCCAGCCCAATATTCTAAACTGTATAAAAAAGTCTGTAAACGAAATAGATGAACCATTGAAAGGTGATTTTATTGAAGTGCTGGAAAATTATTCCAAAGGACTGGTGTTTAAAGATGCTCTGAAAATTATGATTAAAAAAAACGACAGCAGGTCAATAGAGATAATATTATCGGGATTTATCGCGGCAAACGAAAAGGGAACAGATATAAACAAATTCATCAGCTGCCAGATTGACTATATCAGAGAAAAGAAAGCTTTAAAAAACTATATAAACATTTTAAGTACCGGTCCAAAATATTCATCTTATTTTATTATGCTTATACCAATAATTTCCATAGTTATTGTTACTTTAATTAATAAAAATTTTATTACTTATTATCTGAGCAGTATCGGGATAATAGTATCAATATATGCATTAGTCAGTTTTTTTACCGGTTTCCTGCTTATAAATAAAATCATTAATAATCTTGGAAAAAATATTTTAATATCATGAAGGTTATAATTATATCCATTTCCGTTTTAATATTTGCATTTTTTATTTTATTATTCGTTTTTCTCAAAACCAGCAAGATAAGTATAAAAAGTAAAAATTTTATAGAAAAAATTTTTATAAAAAGGAATCGGTCAAAACCCGATAATAAAAAATTTGAAATTTATTTTAATGATTTTTCCGGATTTAAGTTTCTGGGGATAGGCATAGATACTCTGGAGAAGCTATATATTGTAAAAATATTATTTAGTTTTGCAGCTTTTTTCTTAATAAATTTTTTGGGACTATTTCTTAGGAATAATTATTTTGCTATTTCAGTTATTGCAGCATTTTTGTGTTTTTTTCTACCTTCAGAAATTCTTAAAAATCATATAAACAAAAAAATGAGAGATGTTTATGCTGAGTTGCCTGATTTCATAGATTTTTTATATCTGCTGATAAATGCAGGTCTTACTTTTGATGAATCAATCAAGTATCTGGTTGAAAATATGAAAGGTAATATTTGCAAACTCTTTAAAATATACCGGATTAAACAAATGGAAGGCAACAGTAAAAATGAATCTTTAAAATATATAGGAAGAATATCTTTTTGTTCCGAGTTTGAAAGAATTTTAAAAGTTATCTCAGAGTCAGAAATTATTGGAAACCCGGTAAACAATACATTAAAAGACCTATCTTTGGAAATAAGAAGAAACCAGAGAGACCATATAAAAATAAGAGCTGAAAAACTTGAAAGCAATCTGATATTTGTAATTTTTATATTTATTTTTATTCCAATGATAATACTGTTTATTTTGCCGATAATTCCACAGTTCAAATTATTATTCAAATAATTATTTTAGGAGAGAAAATGAAAAGAATTAAAGACTATCTATTAAAGAAATATGTATCATGTAAAGGATCCACATTAATTGAGATAGCCCTTTATATCGCGCTTGTTGTCATCGTGTGTATCGTGGTAGTTACATCGCTTGGCGATAAGTTGCAATCTGTATTTCAAAGAATTGTGGACAGTTTATAAGTTTTATTATTTTTACCGGGAAGATATTAATAATTGCTATTCAAAAGAAACGGTTTGATAAAAAAAATAAAATTAGAGCAGGGAAGCGCTTTGGTAGAATTTGCTGTGATTGCGCCAATTCTTCTGGTTCTGATTGCCGGGATAATTCAGTTCGGTTTTATCCTGAATGCAAAAATTGCCGTAAATGCTGCATCATTTGAGGGAGCCAGAGCAGCAATTCTAAGTGAAAATCCCGAGGAAGATGCATTAATGGCAGTATATTATTATGCAAATTCTTCATTACCGGGCTGGTCTTTTGATGAAAGATTGGCAGCAGATATTGCTATTGACGGTTATAATCCCGGAGATAATGTTTTGGTGAAAGTTAACTATGAGGTTCCTGTTTTTTTTCAGAGTCTTCTCCCAATGGGGAATAGTAATTTTTTTAAAGTAGAAAGCAAATCTTTGATGAGAATTGAGGAAAAAAGGTAAAAATTAAAATTTTTTAATCATTATTACTAAATATTAATATTATTAATCCATATTATTAATCCATGCTTATGTGATGAGAAAAATAAAGTTATCAGCCATTATAATTATAATTCTGTTTGTTTTGTCGGGTACTTCATTTTTTGTATTTAAATTCATAAGTCCCATAAATGAAGAAAAAAATTCCAATGAAAAGGAACTGACCTCTGAGCTGCTGGGAAGAATAGGCTCTCAGAAAAACTTCTCCGATCCTCTCGGTATTTTTGATGAAAATGGTGAGGAATTAAACCGGACGGATCTGACCATAATAAAAAGTGATGGAGACATCACGAATGTAACCAGATACGAAATATTGCAGGATGTTAATGGAAATGATGTAAAGGTTAAGTTAAAAAAACAACTTATAAAAGAAAAAAACGGGAAAGAATACGAATGCTGGAGCATTGATGAACAGGTACAAGGCAGAATTAAATATTATTTGGGAAAATTAAAAGAGGTCGATGAAAAGGAAATAAATTTTATTGTTAAAAAAGAAAGTGTGGAAATGGATCTTTATACAGATAAATTAGTTTATGAGGAAGTAGAAGATTATGAAAAAATTATCAATCTGGACGAATTCAGAAATAATACATATGTATACAAATTTATACCTCCAAACGATATATATATCGGATTTGAAATAATGAAATCCGTAGATGATTTTAAGAGTTATTTTAATAAAAAGATTTACCTTCAGGAGACAATATTAACATATTATGAAAACAGTCCCTGTTCGAAACAAATCTTTTTTTCTGAATATTTTTAAAAATAAGAAAACATTTAAATAATAAATGAATAAAAAAAACAAGATATTTTTATTAGCCATATTAACATTATTTATATTCATCTTTACATTATCCAAACATGGATATCTTCGTGCAGAGGATGACCCGGTCTGGATTGATACTTCTTACTGGGAGACAAGGACTCATTTAGTTAAAGATGGTTATTGGGATGAAAAGCAGAAAACAAGGTGGGTGGATACATCGTATAGGGTAAACCAGGGATATTGGTCGTATGATGATTATAATGTATGGGTTGATACCTCGCGCTGGGTAAATGACGGATACTGGAAAAATGAAACTTACAGGGAATGGGTCAGCAGCGGATATTATAAGACCGAAAACTATTATGAATGGGTAAAAAGCGGCTATACCGTTTATGAGTGGATAAACAGCGGATACTATCAAAATTACAGTTATTCAGTATGGGTTCCCAGCGGATATTATAAAAAACAGGTTATTACCGTCTGGGTTCCGGAATATGATCCGGGATGGGGAATAAACAGGCAGTACCCGGTTGAAGGATCTGCAGGGCATGCAACATTAAAGAAATACGAATACTTTATATACGTCGATACTTCCCACTGGGAAACACGCTATGGCTCGAGATACGTTGATACCTCTCACTGGGGAAGCAGATATGTTGATACTTCTCACTATGAATTAAGAACAAGAACCATGTGGGTTGACACCTCACACTGGGAATACAGGACCAGAAGAACATGGGTTGATACAAGCTATTATGCCAGCTCAGGGCATTGGGAAAAAAGAACAGGCAGACACTGGATTGATACCTCATATATTGTTGCCCGGGGGTATTGGGAAACTTATACTTCATTTGAATGGGTTGATACAAGCTATTATAAAACCGAAAAAGTATGGATAACTTCAGGATATTATTCATCGCCCATGCATGGCGAGATACTGGTTGAAAAGACTCCTGAATTTGTTTTTACAAAATGGCACAAAAATCCTAATGGTGATGATGCTTTTATGGAATTGAAAATAACCTGGAAAATTTATAATGACAATATTGGTGAAAATGAACAGCCAAAGAAAATAAATAAGGTCTATATTTATGAGGATGTAGTTAGATATGGCGGGAATGGAATAGATAAAGTTGAGATATTTAACGAGAAAGTAAATCCTTCCGAGGAGGGTTCGGTATCAGCTACCGTTAACTTTAATTATGGTGGAAATGAGGAAAGCATACTTCATATATACCTCTATTCGGAAAGCGGTCATGCAGGTCATGTTTCTTTCCCCAATCCGGTTAATAGTTTTATATCCATAAATCTTTATAAGCCAACAGGCGAGGATAATAAACATATATGGCTTGGCGGCATAACAAATGAAATTTTTGAATTCTGATTATAATGCGGTCTTTTTTTAAGGAAAAAATAATAACTAAAAAAAGCATATTGAATGAAACCGGAGCTGCATTAATTACCGTTGCTTTTCTTGTTCCGATCATTATTTTAATCACAGGCGCCGTTACAGATATAGGCGGAGCAATGATAGCAAAGGAAAATCTTTACAAGGCATGCCTTATTTCTGCCGAAGAAAGCACAAAAGCAATTGACATATCCAGAGCCCAGCATGAAGGCATCAATTACTTAACGGATGATTTTAAAGACATCATTACCGGTTATTTCCATAATAATATTGAGGAAAAAGAAAACTTTAATATAACCTTTCTTGATTATCATGTTTATGAAAGCATTGAAAATCCAGAATACATAGAAGTCATCTCCGGGGGTATTTACTCAACAAACTTTCTAAAATTAATCAATATAAAAGACATAAGTGTGAATGCTCATGCCATCGGCAGACTGAAAAGAATTGATTGATTTAGGTAAAAAGCAGACTGTTTTCGGGAACCACTTTTTATATTGTTCTGCCAGGAATAAAAGCAGATAGCTAAGTCATTTTCCTAAAATCTTCTTTTTTTAAAATTAAGCAGTGCTTTTCCGCATATTTTGTTTACGGGATCCCACACTGTGGAAGTACTCGGAGAATAGCTCAGGTCAAGGTTATAAACATCACTGACAGTCATTCCGCAGGTTATTGATGCCGAGAAAATATCTATTCTCTTTGCAACACCGTCATGACCTATCATCTGGGCACCCAAGATTTTTCCGGAAGGGTAGTCAGCTATGAGAACTATTTTTATATCTGCTGCCCCCGGTATTGCCACGGCGTGTGAAGGATAAGTGTCTCTTATTCTGACTGGATTAAAACCGAGACTTAGTGCTTCATCAAAAGAAATCCCTGTTTTTGCTACTTCAAGATCAAAAACAACGTCAACTTTGGTTCCGGCTGAACCATTAAAAATTTCATCTCCCCCGGTTGCATTTTCTCCTGCAATCCTCCCCATCCGGGCAGCATTATTTGCTGTAGGTATATAAGCATACTTTCCGGTTACAATATTTTTGACGCAGCAGCAGTCACCTGCGGCAAATATATTTGAATAATTTGTCTGAAGCCTGGGAGAAGTTTTTATTGCTTTTCTGTGTCCCAGCTCTATGGAATTTCCTTTAATAAACGAGGTATTTGCCTCAATGCCTGCAGCCAGGACAACAATATCTGCAGATATGTTTTCAGAGCATGGTTCCACATTGCTGCCTATAATAAGTTCAGTGATATTATTGTTATCATTTTTGATTACAGAAGATACAAAGGAGTTGACAAACAGGCTGCACCCCTGATTAACCGCTCTTTCAGAAAGAACACCGGAAATCTCCTTTTCAAAATCCCCGAATATTGTTTCTGATTTTTCCATTACAACTGGCTTTATTCCGATTTTAATCAATGCTTCTGCTATAAGCAGCCCTATGGAGCCACCGCCTATTACTACTGCTCTTAAAGGATTGTTTTTGTTTATATAATTTTTTAATGCGAGAGCATCAGAGACATTTCTGAAATGAAAGACATTGCATGAGTTTTCAAGACCATCTGTTTTTAAATCAACCGGCTTTGCGCCGCTGCAGATGATAAGCTTGTCATAGTTAAAAATCCCGGTTTCTGAGCCGTCTTTGATTTTTACTGAAAGCTCTTTTTTGTTAGGATTGAGTGCTGTAACTTTATGTCCGGTAAGTATTCTTATATTTCTTTTTTCTTCAAAAAAACTTGGAGGATAAACGAATAGCTTGTTTATGTCGTCTACGATTCCTGAAATATAATAAGGCAGGCCGCATGTTCCATAAGAGATATGTTCTCCACTTTCAAGAACTGTTATATCGATATCGGGTGCATTTCTTCTTGCCTGGCTTGCTGCGGCAAGTCCTGAAACATTTCCTCCTATTACCAGAAGATGCTGCTTTTCATTTTTGTTAAAATACATTTTAAACCGGTTTTCAAACTTAATTTTTTTGACTTTTTACTATATTATATTATTTCAAGGTTTTTTTTATTTAGCAATTGAATAATTCAGCAAATATGGTATAAATTTTAATAACTGTTTTCAGCCGGTTTTGAAACAGCTAATCTGTTCAGATTTGCTTTGAAAATAAACTATTACGTACCGAAAGGATTTTTATGGATGCAGAAATGAAAAAAATGTTAGAGGAAAAAGCAGAAGATATAAGGGTCGACATTATTGATATGCTCTGTGAATCAGGTTCCGGCCATCCCGGCGGTTCTTTATCGATGGCGGATATATTTTCCTATCTTTATTTTAGCGGAGACCTCAGCATTGACCCTGAAAATCCGAAGATGGAAGACAGGGACAGAGTTGTTCTATCAAAAGGACATGCCTGTCCGGTACTTTATGCTACTCTTGCAGAAAGAGGTTTCTTTGAAAAATCACACCTTAAAACATTAAGAAAATTTGGAAGCATTCTCCAGGGACATCCTGATATGAAAAAAGCTCCTGGCGTTGAGATGTCGACAGGATCACTGGGCCAGGGTCTTTCAGCTGCAGTAGGCATGGCAATGGGGCTAAAGCTGGATAATAAAGATGCTCATGTGTTTGTCATACTTGGCGACGGTGAATGCAATGAAGGACAGATATGGGAAGCTGCAATGGCTGCAGCACATTATGAGCTTGGAAACCTTATAGGAATACTTGACAGGAACGGTCTTCAGATAGATGGGTTTACAAAAGATGTAATGAATACTGAGCCAATGATAGACAAGTGGCTTTCATTCGGATGGCATGTGATAGAGATAGATGCACATAATTTTGATGAAATAGAAAACGCCATTTCCCAGGCTAAAGAAGTTAAAAATGCTCCCGTAATGATAGTTGCCAATTCAGTAAAGGGCAAAGGCGTGTCCTTTATGGAAAATGAATGTGGATGGCACGGGAAAGCTCCAAGCCTGGAGGAAGCAGCAAAAGCAAAATCAGAGATAACAAGATAAGATATTTATTTTAAGGGCAATTGTCTATAATATCCCTGGCAATAAAAAAACCAAAGCTTAAATGCGTAAGCTAAAAAAAACCGGAAGTATACAGACTATGGGGAACATAGGTATTTTTTCGTGGTCTCTCATAGGTCTGGTTATAATAATTGTAGGAATATTTTATGTTTTGTCACTTGTAAAAATTGCAATAATTCCTGCAATAATCGGGGTATTTATTGCATATATGCTTCTGCCTCTTGTAAAGCTTTTAAGGAAAAAACTTAGAAAAATAGTTGCAGTTTCAATTACTTATGTTGTATTTCTTATAATAGTCTTTGTTATATTCTTCTTTATAATACCGCTTATAATTGATGAGTTTAAGTCATTTATTGTCAAGCTGCCGATCTATATTTACAGATTCTCGCTTTTTGTGAGCAGTAACCTGAAAAATAATATTCTGCTTAAAAGCATTGAAGAAATGACCGATCTTTCTTTTCTTCCCGGAAACCCCCTGGAAGTCACAAAATATTTTATTGAAAACATAAATATAAGCGAAATAAATATTTTCAAGGGTGCAGCATCCTTTACCGTGACTATAATCAATATTGTGATTAATTTTATAATAGGCCCCATACTTGGATTTTATATTTTAAAGGATTCCGATAAATTTGTTGCAAACATCGTAAAGGCGATACCTGAGAAGACAAAACTTCAGTCCATCAGTCTAATTAACAGAGTAAACAATGTTTTTGAAAAATTCATAAGAAGGCAGTTTCTTAATGCGGCAATACTTGCAATAATCCTGACAATATCGCTGAGTATTTTAAAAATTGAATTTGCTTCACTTATAGGGGTAATGATTTTTGTATTCTGTCTTATCCCCGTTTTCGGCCTGATCTTCCCGGCAATACCTGCCATTATTCTTGCTCTTTTAATCTCACCGATGAAAGCTCTTATAGTGTTTATTATTTTTGTTGGTATTTATATAATCAACTACTTTTTCATTCTGCCGTTTATAATGAAAGATAGAACAGAAGTACATTCAGGCATAATAATACTGTCTATCATTGCAGGAGGGGCTTTATTCGGCTGGCTTGGTGTGTTTATCGCTGTTCCGGCTGTGGCTATTCTGCAGGAAATACTAAAATTCTATCTGGTAGAAAAAACAAATCCTGTTTAAAAAACACTGAATCTTAAAAGCCGGCTATCGCTTTACAAGTTTAAATATTATACTGTAAATTTTATTTATTATTCTGTATGATATCAATTAAACTGCGGTATTAAAGCAGATTGGTATTTAAATTTTTAAATTAAAATTAATAAAAAGATTATAAATTTATAGATTAACTCAGTATAGAGGAGATTGGTATGCTTAATAAAGATGTTCAGGCAATATTGTCAGATGAAAACAAAAAGGCTGCGACAAGAACTGCATATGGAGAGAAGATTGCAGAACTTGGAGAAATAAATAAAGATATAGTTGTTCTTGACTGTGATCTGTCAAAATCAACCATGACATCTGTTTTTGCCAAAAAATTTCCGGAAAGATTCTTTGATATGGGTATTGCCGAAGCAAACATGATGAGTGTTGCTGCCGGTCTTGCGACAACCGGTAAAATACCCTTTGCTTCTACTTTTGCAGTATTTGCAACCAAAAGGGTTGCTGATCAGATTTCAAGTTCAATAGCCTATCCCGGCCTTAATGTTAAAATATGTGCAACACATGCAGGTCTTTCAGTAGGAGAAGACGGAGCAACTCATCAGGCTATAGAAGATGTTGCAATAATGAGAGCTATACCGGGAATAATTGTCCTTTCACCTTGTGACGGGACAGAGACGGGCAAAGTAATAGAATATGCCGCATCGCACCACGGCCCTTATTATATCAGGCTCACAAGAAGCAATATTCCTGTTATCTTTAATGAAAGCTACAAGTTTGAACTTGGCAAAGGCATAAAGATAATGGAAGGACCAAAAGCCACTCTTATTGCCACAGGATTTATGACACACATAGCTTTGCAGGCAGCCAAAGAACTTAATGATGAAGGAATTGAAGTGGACTTTATAAATATGCCATCCATAAAACCTCTTGATGATGAGCTTGTGCTGGAAAGCGCAGGAAAAACAGGTCTTGTAGTTACTGTTGAAGATCATAACATAATAGGCGGACTTGGAAGTGCAGTTTGCGAACTTCTCTCAGAGAAAATGCCTGTGAAAGTTATAAGAATGGGTGTTATGGATAAATTCGGTGCTTCAGGAGAACCGATGGAACTTATCAAAGCTTATGGATTTGATAAGGAAAGCATCAAAAACAAGGTAAAATCGCTTGTAAAATAAAGAAAACAGATTTTCCTTACAACTGCATTCGCTAATTTATTTTGTTTAATTAACTCTGCTTGTGGAGAATTTAATGAATATTGATGAGTTTTGCATTGACACGGAAAATTTTTTAAGCAAAATCGATAAGGAGTACTATCTGCATTTTGCCGGACTGAAGCAGGAGCTCAACTTAAAAACAATATATGATGAGTATCCCCAGCTTTTTAGTTCAGGGACTGTAATTTTTTTCAAGGATCTTTTTAATAAATCGGAAGGTGAAAATAGAAAAAAGGCAAAACATTTATTTGGTTTCAGCGCAGAAGGCTATATGGGTAATAGATTTGCTCATATAGCAGACAGGATAGCAAACAATGAAGCATCTTCAAAGATTGAGATAGACGGGAAAGACGTATCTTTCAGATATTCAGACATAATACTTTCAAATGAAGAGGATCACGGCAAAAGAAGACTTATAGAAGACAAGAGGCTTAAAGTGACTGCAGAAGTTTTTAATCCCGATCTTGTCCGGTACTGGGAATCCCTTCATGAAGAAGCTGAAAATTTTGGTTATAAAAACTATGCGGACATGTTCATGAATGTCAAAGGGTTTGATTTCTATAAACTTGAAAAAGAAATGGACATGCTTGTAAAAGCTACTGATTCTCTGTACAGGGAACATATGGGCAGGCTTTTTCAAGAGAAACTTAATATCAGTCTTGAAGGTTCCGGTGCAAGTGATTTTGCTTTTATAAAAAGAGCAAAAGAATTTGACATGTTCTTTAAGAAGGAGCGGCTGGTTCCGATTTTCAAGGACACAATGAGAATGGCAGGAATTGATATTGACACCCAGAGCAATATCATTATGGATGTGGAGGAAAGGGAAAACAAATCCCCAAGGGCATTCTGCGCCACAGTAAGAGTTCCTTCTGAGATATATCTTGTAGTAATGCCTGCAGGCGGACAGGATGATTATCAGGCAATGTTCCACGAAGGGGGACATGCCGAACATTTTGCAAATACCAGGGAAAACCTTGATATTGCCTATAAATATCTGGGGGACAGCGCGGTCACGGAAGGATATGCTTTCTGTCTTGAAAATCTTGCATGGGACAGAAACTGGCTTATAGATGTTCTTGGCATGAATAGCGAAGCTGCTGATGATTTTACTTATTTCTCAAGCATAATCAATCTTTTCTTTTTAAGAAGATATGCCTGCAAGCTGAAATATGAACTCCTCCTTCATTCAGAGAAGAAAATAAAAGATAAAGATACTGCTTACAGCGACCTTCTTACATCAAATCTTGTAATGAAATATTATCCTGAAAATTATCTGAAAGATGTTGATGAAAGTTTTTACTGCACAAACTATATAAGGGCATGGATATTTGAAGCGCAGGTTAAGGAATATATGCTTAATAAATTCGGTTATAAATGGTATAAAAATAAAAAAGCCGGAGATTTCTTAAAGGAAATATGGAGTTATGGGATGAAATATTCTCCTGAAGAAGTGCTTGGTTTTCTTGATTACAAAGGGCTGGATATAAGTTATCTTATGAATAATACTATAAATTTATTAAAAGGAAGATAAGAACCGGAAAGGCAAAAAAATGGATTTAAAATCTAAAATCAGAAATATACCTGATTTTCCCAAAAAAGGTATAGTTTTTTATGATATCACCACACTTATTAAAGACGGGTCTGCTTTCAGATATGCCGTTGATATGCTTGTGGATAGCTGTAAGGGGAAAAAGATCGATGCTGTCATAGGAGCTGAATCAAGAGGTTTTATTTTTGGTTCAGTTGTAGCTTATGAACTGGGAGTAGGTTTTATTCCTGTAAGAAAGCCTGGCAAACTGCCGTATGAAACTTACGAGATATCATATCAGCTTGAATACGGATGCAGTACCCTGGAAATGCATGTGGATGCTGTAAAAGAGGGCGACAGCATACTGATAGTTGATGACCTTGTTGCCACAGGCGGGACAGCGAAAGCGACAGCTGAGATGATCGAAAAAGCAGGAGGAAAAATAGCCGGTTTCTGCTTTTTAATAGAACTTGATTTTCTAAAGCCGAGAGAAGTGCTTAAAGGATATGATATTTTCTCGCTTGTAAGTTATGATTCTTAAGAGAATCTGATTAATATTTTCTGAAAACCTGTTAAATAAATCAGCATAATTGTTAGTTATTAAAAGGGGAGGAGGAAAAATGGCAGCCAAAAAAGGCGGAAACGGTGAATATAAAGACATAAAAGATAATACCGGCTCTTGGGATAAGGCAAAAAAATATGATGATGCGACTTTAAAGGACAAGGATTTAAGTCCTGAAGAAAAGAAGAAAGAAGAAGAAGAGCTGGTAAAGCAACTACAGGAAGAACTGGATAAGCTTACAACCAAAGATATAATAATTCAACTTATGATGTCTCTTTCAAGTCTTGCTTATAAAAAAATGGGTCTGCCGGTAGGAACAAATGATAAATTCAAGGATAAAATCCAGGCAAAACTGGCAATAGATGGTTTTGATGCTTTGCTGAAAGTTCTGACAGATGAAGTCAGCGCACAGGAAAGAGAAACATTGCAGTCATCTCTGACAAACCTTCAAATGAATTTTGTCAAAATATTCGGAGCCTGATATCGGTGAAATAATATTCAGCCGGAATGAAAGGAGAAATCATGGCAGTATGGAAGTGCAGCGCCTGCGGTTTTGAAAAAGAAGGCAGATGCAAGCCTAAAAAATGTGAATGCGGCGCCAAAGATTCTTTTGAAAAGAAAGAATAATTAAAAATTACTTATTGCTCTCAATAGCAAAACCTACAGACAGCCTGACAGCTTCATTAGCTGACTTTATACAATGCATTAAAGGCTTGTTATTTTTTTTTAAATTATCCGGTTTTTGTTTATTAAATCTTTCAAATCTTTAATAAAGCGGGTCGGGTCGCTACTCTTAAAAAAAGAGGAACCTATAATAAATGTATCTGCCCCGGCATCTCTTGCTTTCATGATCGTGGAGCTGTTTATGCCTCCGTCAACTCTTATATCTATAAAGCTTTTTCTGTTTTCGGTTTTCTTATAAGTTCTTATCATTTCCCGAGCTTTTCTTATCTTTGCAGGCATACTTTCCAGAAAGTCCTGGCCCCCCAGTCCCGGATTTACAGTAAGTATTAAAATCGAACTGATTTTATCAAGAACATTTTCTACAAAAGATACCGGTGTGGAAGGATTAAGGGCGACTCCCGCACTGATACCGCCTGCAGTTATTGCCGAGATCACCCTGTCCAGGTGAATGCAGGTTTCAGAATGGACTGTTATGGAGTCAGGGGCCAGCCTGATATAGCTGTCAATCTGCTCATCTGTATTTTTTATCATAAGATGGACATTCACAGGAATGTCAGCTCTTTTAACCAGATGTGATACCATAATCTGGCCGAAAGCTGTCTGGGGAACGAAATTCCCATCCATTACATCAAGATGAATAAAATCAACCCCTGATTTTTTTATTTTTAACAGCTCATCCCCAAGGTTTAGATAATCACTGTCAAGAATTGAAATACCTATTTTATAAATATCATTGTCAGACATCAGATTATAAATTATTTATTTTATTTTTTATAAACATTTATCATGTCTGAAAGAGCAAGAGGTTTATAATCCTGCGCATGACCTGCTGTACCGAAATCTATCATTTTGCTTTTTACCGTTTGATAAACAGCTTTTCTTGCTTCTCCGAAATAATCCCTCGGATCTATTACATCAGTGTGTTCACTGAAATATTTTCTGATAGCACCGGTTATTGCAAGTCTTCCATCAGTATCCACATTGATCTTTTTTATCCCACGCTTTATTGCTTCCTGTATTGACGACATAGGTACTCCCATGGCATGCTTCATGTTTCCCCCGTAATTGTTGATAATATCAATTAGTTCTTTGGGCACCGAGGATGAGCCATGCATTACCAGAGGTGTATCAGGCAGTCTTTTCTTTACTTCCGTCACTATATCAAGAGCCAGAACCGGAGCTTCCTTAAATTTATAAGCGCCATGGCTTGTGCCAATTGCAAGAGCAAGGGCATCTACTCCTGTAAGCTTTACAAATCTTTCAGCTTCCGAAGGATCTGTCAGCGTGCTTATTCCGGAACCTACTCCGTCCTCAATACCGCCCAGTGTTCCGAGCTCGCCTTCAACGGTAACGCCGAATTTATGCGCATATTCAACTACTTTTGCAGTAACCTCGACGTTTTCATCAAATGTGGTGGGAGTTTTTGAATCTTCTTTTAATGAACCGTCTATCATAACTGATGTAAAGCCAAGTTCTATTGCCTGCCTGCAGGTATCAAAATTATTTCCATGATCAAGATGTATTGAAATCGGTATATTGGGGTTGTCCTCTACAGCAGCAACCATTATATATTTCAAATAGAGCATTTTTGTATATTTAAGGGCTCCTCTTGAAGCCTGGATAATTACAGGAGACTCTGTCTCTGCAGCTGCCTGCATTATTCCCTGTATCTGCTCCATATTATTTACATTATATGCGCCTACCCCATATCCTCCTTTTATGGCTTCATCAAGAATCTGTTTCATCGGTACAAGTGGCATTTTTTCCTCCTATGGCTAATTTAAATTTAAATGTTTTTTATAAAAAAAGAAAAAATTATATTTTTAAATTAATTATATTTGATATGCTGATTTATAATTCAGCAATAATATATTAAAAACAACCTTTCAGTTTCTAAACAATTTTTAATATATAATATTAGAGCTATTTTAAAAAGCTTTTTTAAGAAAATTAAATAATTTAAAGCAATAAATGAAGTTTTTGATAAAGGAGCGAAAATGGATGAAAAAATTTTAAAAGCAGAAAAATTATTAAAAGACTACACAAAAGGAAAGTATGTTTTCGGTATCGGATGTCTTGATTCAACGGGAGATTTTGTTCTGGAGTTCGGCCGGAATATCCTTTTAATAATTTCACAGAATGAATGGGCAAAAGATTTAAGAGAGAGGATTGAAAATATACTAAATGACAGGAAAATAAATATAATTGCCCGTTCAGGGACTTCCGGAGAAAACAGTCCGAGAGAAGATGTATTTGCGCTTGCTGATCTTATCAGGGATTCAGAACCTGAATGCATATTATGTGTCGGTGGCGGTTCGGCAATAGACACTGCAAAGGCAGCAAACATACTGGCTTCGCTTGAAAAAGATAATTCTGAAATTGAAAAATATTTTGGTGCAGGCAATGTAGGCAGGGAACTGGAAGAAAAAAAAGTAAAAAATCTTTACCCGCTTATTGCTGTGGAAGTAGCTTCCGGTTCAGGTTCCCATATCAGCAGATATTCTAATGTAACGGATATGTCCACAAACCAGAAAAAACTGATTATTGATGATGCGATAATACCGGCAAGAGCGGTATTTGATTATTCGGTGACAAAAAGCATGCCTGAAGACCTGACAAAAGACGGTGCTTTTGACGGATTTTCTCATTGCCTTGAAGCTTATTACGGATACGATGAAAAAGGCAGGGACTTCAGACTAGCTGAAGAGGTATGTCTTACCGGCATATCCCTTATAGTTGAAAACCTTCCTTATCTTATAAATAATCCTGATGATATTGAACTGAGAAAAAAAATAGGCATTGCAACTGATCTCGGAGGGTATGCAATAATGCTTCAGGGAACAAACGGGGCTCATCTGAACAGCTATTCTTTTGTTGATATTCTTTCGCACGGAAGAGCCTGTGCGATAATGAATCCCTACTATACTGTATTTTTTTCTCCGTCGATAGAAAACAAATTAAAGAAACTTGCTCCCATTTATCAGGAATACTCTGCCAAAGATTTAGGCAGCCTCAGAGGTAAAGAGCTGGGTATTGAAATTGCCAGGGCTATGACGGAATTTTCAAAAAAGATTGGTTTTCCTGTAGTACTTTCTGAAGTGAAGGGGTTTAAAAGAAACCATATAGACAAAGCCGTAGAAGCGGCAAAAAATCCACAACTTGAATCAAAGCTTAAAAACATGCCTGTTCCTCTTACTTCTGAAGAAGCCGGGCTTTATATAGAACCGGTGCTTGAAGCTGCCAGAACAGGCATGTTTGAAAAAATAAAGTTTAAGCAGTAGACCCTGGCGGCAAAAAAGTTTTTCTGTTGACTAATTTATCTATTTGACATTTTGATTCTTAGTCAATATAATCATATGCGTAAAAATGCATAAATGTCATAA
>DUQM01000086.1 GCA_012837825.1 Actinomycetota bacterium
AAATTTTTTTATATTAAATTATTTTTATTAAATTTTATATTAAATTATTTATATATTAAATTATAATTCATACTTTTATCGTTTTGCCAAAAATAAATCAATTTCTCTTTTTATCAGATTACAAATGTATTTGTTTTTTATATAATTAGAACCGTTTGATTCCTTTAGCGGAATAACGATAATTGATAATTTTATTTCTGTAAAATTTAAATGAAACCATATTATACATCTCCGAAAGGTGAAGGAAGATGCTGACAATAAAAAACAATACCTGCAGAACAGAAAAGTTTTACAAGCCGGCGATATATGCATTCAGTTTTATTGCTGCATTTGTAATATATCTTCTTACCATGAATCCTTCTTCATTTGGGTATGACACGACCTGGTTTCATATACAGGTTCCGCAACTTGCGGTAGGACAGCCAACCGGCTTTCCCACAGCTTTCCTTCTGGGGAAACTGTTTACGTTTATTCCGTTTGGCACTATTGCTTTCAGGCTTAATCTTTTTTCGGTGTTTTTCGGAGCAGCTACGGTAACGGTATTCGTGATGATTGTTTCCAATCTAATTAAAAAAGAATATTATATTGCATTGATTTCATCATTATTCTTCTGTTTTTTCAGGGTTTTCTGGCTTCAGACAAATCGTTTTGAAGTTTATACTCTGCATACATTCCTGACCGGGCTTGTGATTCTTTTTGGAATTTACTGGGCAAACAGCAAAGAAACCAGATTCCTTTATCTGTATTATCTTTTCATAGGATTAAGTCTTACAAATCATCCGCTTTCAGTTTTTCTTGCCCCCATTCTGATACTTTTCCCCGTGATTACTGACCGGAGGGCAGTTTTCAAATTAAAAAGAGTTGTCATTATAATAGCGCTTATGATTGCACCTTTTCTGCTTTATTTTTATATTCCCATAAGATCCTATCAGGGATATGGGAATGTCAAAACTTTTCAGCAGTTTATGCACTATATTACAGGCATGCAGTGGAAACAGCAGTTCGGTTTCAGGTCAGTGGAAGTTTTTAAAAAACAGGCAGCAGGCTATTATAATCTGATGAGACAGGATTTCAATATAGCTGCTATTATTGTAACGCTTTTCGGTTTTGTAATGCTTGCATGGAAAAAGTGGAGATATTTTATACTTGTGTTTTTTCTTATAATTTTTAATCTTATACCTGTTTTTCTTTATGAAGACGTTCCTAATGATTTTTATCTTGTTTCGGTGGTTACATTCCTGATGATTCCTTTCGCTTTTGGAATTTATCATATTAAAGAGGCAATAAAGGTACTGATTAAAAAAATCTCTGCGCGATATTCCGGCAGGAAAGAAGAAAATAAAAAAGCGTTTTCCCCCGGTCCGGGTTCTTTTAAAATAACCGCCTTATCCATATTCATGGCAGCAATATTGTTTTTCCCTGTAAATGCTTTTGCAATCAATTATGCAGAAGCGGATAAAAGCAGGGATACAGTAATTTATGATTACTGGAAAGCAGTTGAAAGTGAGCTGGAAGATAATTCGATTATTTTTTCAAGCTCCAAATCCACAAACGTTCTTGCCTATCTCCTTCTTTACGAATCGGACAAAAACATAAAAATCAAAAGAGGACTGAGCTATGAGGAAATGCTTTCAGATATAAGAGCAAATATCGGAAAAAACACCATTTATTT
Organism: Actinomycetota bacterium; assembly: GCA_012837825.1. Lineage (NCBI taxonomy): Bacteria > Bacillati > Actinomycetota > Actinomycetota bacterium. The sequence goes on from DUQM01000086.1 coordinate 1,673, forward strand.
TAATCAGGCTTATTTGCCTGATCTCTCAAATGCATTTGAGATGGAACCTGTAAGCTACTTTATCTACTGGATGGATTACGGCGAGGAGTTAAAAACATTCAAAGTCCTTGGAGTTAAAAAATATGTAGGGTTTGAAATCGGGGAGAAAGAATTATCTTTTAATTTCGGCGAAGAGAAAAATATTTCCTATATAATAAAAAACAAAAGTGAAACAGAGCCGGCTTATTTAAGCTCAATAGAACTGGGGCTGCCAAAAAGTCTTTGCCTCATCGGAATCAATGAAAATGAAAGTGATATAAAGGTTATGCCCGGAATGGCAAGCGGTTTTTATATGTGGACAAACGGGCCTTATATTATTGAACCATCAGGTGAAATCAGGATAACCGTTAAGGTAAAAGCAATTGCACCTGATGAAAACAGCATAAGATTCAGGATCACAACAAATAATCTTTATGAAGAAGCTCCGGAAGTAACTGTCAGCATAAAATAATACCCGGAATCAGATAATTATCAGTTTAAGGAACCGTTTCAGAAACTATATAATTTTAAGAATGAAATATTTGCACACAATAGTACAGTTGGTGCATCTATTCATCCGGACTTTGTAATTAGTACAGTAAGAAGAATTGAAGGCAGAGAGGCTCATTATGATGTCTTCTATGGGGAACCAGGCAACAAAGAACTAGTGAACTGTGTTGGCAATTAGCAATTTAGAGGCTATTCTGAATTGTTTGGAGGCCGGCGAAACTGCTTATGAGGAAAGGCGTAGAGAATATGAAATGCTTAAAAATTGAGGATGGCAAAGGATGATGTGATGTATGTAAGCAACTGCAGCATGTTGCCGTTTGGCTGGACAGTAGAAACGCTTTTAGGTTCGCATGTTTCGAAGCCATATAATCCGGATATTGCACGTGTGTTTTATAGAGCCGGTT
>DUQM01000087.1 GCA_012837825.1 Actinomycetota bacterium
TTAAAACTTTCAGTGAAGTAATTCTTAATAGGGAATCCGGTTAGATTCCGGAGCGATCCCGTCACTGTAATTGGGTGTGTGCCTTTTATTTTAGCCACTGACAGCCAGTACTGTTGGGAAGGCAAAAGGTAAAGTCCCATAAGTCAGGAGACCTGCTGTAGGTTTTTAATTAATATAAGCGCTCTTCGAGGAAGGAGTGGTTATTTTTTGTTTGCCTCATACTCATTTCTTTTAAGAGCGATAACAATTTTATAAAAAGTCGCTTTGAAAAAAATGATATCCAGAAAGTATAGCAATCCGGAAACCAGTAGCAGCAAAAAAGAAAAAGGGTTTAGATCTGTAAATAACCGAATAGTATATTATACATTTATTTCGCTTGCTGTGTTGTTTTCTTTAATGATTATTGCTGCTTCCATAGGATCCGCAAGGATTCCTTTGAAACAGACTTTTGAACTGATAATTGATGGAATCCCTGTTCTCAGAAACCTTGTTAATGTTTCGGATATAAGTCCGACATATAAAACAATCATTCAGAATGTAAGACTTCCCAGAGTTTTTCTTGCCGTACTTGTAGGCATGAGTCTTTCTTCAAGCGGAGTAATGTACCAGGGACTTTTTAGAAATCCTATGGCTGATCCTTATATTATAGGAGTTTCCTCCGGGGCATCTTTATCGGCATCAATCGCAATTTTAATGGGTTTAACATCCGGTATAGGCAGCATATCAGGTATTGTCCTTTCAGCATTTGCAGGTGCTCTATTAACAACATTTCTGGTTTTTAATCTCGCACGAAGCAAAAAGGGACATTTAAATGTACTGACCCTTATATTGTCCGGAATTGCCATTGGGGCTTTACTAAATGCTGCCACCTCTTTTGTAATGCTTGTTTCAAGCAAAGAGAAGCTCCAGGCCGTTGTTTTCTGGATGATGGGTAGTCTTACTTCAGCGCTCTGGGTTAAAGTAAAAGTTGTAGGACCGATAATTATTGTCGGAATTATTTCATTATTTTTTTATACGAAAGATCTAAACTCAATAACACTGGGCGAAAGCAGGGCAAAGCAGCTTGGTATAAATGTTGAATTAATGAAAAATATGATAATTATAATCTCCTCCTTTATAGTTGCGGCTGCTGTCTCTGTTACGGGAATCATTGGTTTTGTCGGACTGGTAGTTCCTCATATGATGCGCTTAATCGTAGGTCCTGACAACAGAATACTTCTTCCTGTATCTGCTGTCAGCGGAGGAATCGTTCTGCTTCTCGCAGATACAATTGCAAGAAATATATTAGAACCAAGTGAAATACCTGTAGGAATTATAACTGCGCTGATAGGTGCGCCATTTTTCATATATCTTTTAAAAAAGACAAAGACCGGCTATTAAATCTAAAAAAAATAAGCATATGATATGGAACAAAATATAAATGATAAAGAAAAAAATGCAATAGAGATAAAAAACCTGAACTTTTCATATGACAAAATAAAAATAATTGATAGTTTCAGCATGACGGTAAAAGACGGGGAATTTATTGCATTGCTTGGTCCAAATGGTGTAGGAAAAAGCACACTTTTTAATATCATATCGGGCATATTGCCATTCACAGAAGGTTCGGTAACTATCTTTGGAAAAAATATTAATAAGATGAAGTATAAGGAAAGGGCAAATCTCATAGCTGTAGTTCCGCAGGAAACTAGCTCAAATTTTAATTTTAAAAATATTGACATAGTTCTTATGAGCAGGGCGTGTAAAAAATCCCAGTTTGCAAATGAAGACATGCAGGATTATGACATTGCACTGAATGCCATGAAATTAACCAAAACAGAAGATATTGCATACAGGGGATATATGGAAATAAGCGGGGGCGAAAAGCAAAGAGTGATAATTGCTCAAGCAATCGCTCAGGACACAAAAATACTTCTGCTTGATGAGCCGACATCAAATCTTGATATAAATTTCCAGATAGAAATTATGCAGTTGATCCTGCAAATCAGCAAGAAGCAGCATCTTACAGTTGTCGGCGTTTTTCACGATATAAACCTTGCTGCTCAGTATGCAGATAGAATAATACTTATAAAAAACGGAAAAATATTTGCAGATGGCACTCCTGCAGATATTTTAAACTGTAAAAATATTTTCGATGTCTATGGCGCCCATGTTATTGTAGGTAAAAATCCTTTTACTAATAAGATATTCATAACTCCACATTATAACGGTCATTATGATTTAACATCAATTCCTGAAAAAAGAAAAAAAATCCATATTATTGCAGGCGGGGGAAGCGGGTCTTATCTTTTTAATATTTTACAAAGTGAAGGCCATATAATAACTACATGTATACTGAGCAGCATTGATACTGATGCAAAGGTTGCAAAACAGCTCGGTATCAGGCTTGTGCTTGAGGATCCCCATATAACTCTCAGAGAAGAAAATATCAGGCTCAATGAAGACTTAATATCAGAATGTGATGTTGTTATTGTGGCAAGGGTTGATTTTGGTGAAGAAAATTATTGCAATCTTGAATCTGTGAAAAAAGCACTCGAACTTAATAAATGTGTATATTTTATAGATGGGAAAAATTTTTTCCAAAGAGATTTTACAAATGGAAGGGCTACGGCTTTCTTTAAAAAGCTTCTGGCGATGGGAGCAAGAGATGCCGGCAGTGAAGAAGAGCTTGCCATATTACTTAATAAATAAGGAGATTAAGTCTTAAGGAAATCAAATTGGCAGGATTTATTAAAATAATAGGCTTGAGAATAAAGGATTTTCATCTTGTTTTGTGCTTTTGGCGAAGCGAAAGGAGTGGTTATAAAAATGTAGGCATTTTAAGCAAAAAACCTGAAAAAGATTATTTACAACAATAACCTCAAAGATATTTTTATACTATGAATATTCTTTGAGCAAAAGGAAAGGAAAAGATCGAAAAAATGAAAAACAAAAAATTAAATGTGCTTGCAATTTTGATGATAATGGTATTGGTATTAGCATTTGTACCAATGTCCATGTCGTGCAGGCAAGTTGCACCTGCAGAGACAGAAGCTGCTGAAACTACTTCAGTAGAAACTTCTAATCTTGAAACAGTTGCAGCAGATACAACTGCAGCTGAGGAAACAACTGCTGAGAAAGACCCTTATGCCGTTAATTACCCTATAACAATTGAAGATGATCGTGGGCAGCAGGAAGGTAGTGACAACAGGCAGCTTGTTTTTGACGGGCCTGTCACATCAGTAATTGCAGGTGAAAATAATTTTACATTATGTTTGAAAGAATTCGGAAAGCTGGATGCCGTTAAAGGGATTGCATACTGGGTCTCGGATACAGTCACTGAGCTTGCTGATTCTCCGGCAGTAATAACACCGGGAGGATTCGAGCTTGAAAGGTTGATAGACTTATCACCTGAACTGCTGGTGTGTTTTGACCCGATTGATCCTGCAATAGCCGAACAACTGGAAACGGCAAAAATCAAAATATATGGAATTGGCATTGTGCAGAGCTTGGACCACATAAAGAAGTATATCGCTGACTACGGTATGATGTTTGACTCTGTTGAGATTGCTACTAAGCTTATTGCAGGTATGGAGGAAAAGCAGGCAAAGGTAAAGGCTGCCGTAGATAAATTGGGTAAAAGCGAAAAACCTAAAGCTATTTATATCATGTCTGTTGGAAGTGAATACGGGGACTATGTACCGGGTGCAAATACTTTTGTTGACACCCTTATAGTTGAAGCGGGCGGCATAAATCTTCCTGCTGAGCAGGGTATAGAAGGATGGGCTGAATATTCTACTGAAAAACTTCTTGAATCGGATCCTGATGTAATAATTATCCCGCTTTCCACAGCAACAGGCGGCATGAGTAACTTCGCTTCAGTTGAAGATTTTACAAAACTTGAAATAGTACAGGAACTTAAGGCAGTCAAGGAAGGTAAAGTATTTGGAATAACTGCCGATTATGTCAATAACCTGAGCTTTACAGAAGGAGATGCCCTTGTGGAATTTGCTGAAGCAATAAATGGTATAGAAATCGAATAGATATGATATTGGGACTTTTCCAAAATATTGCTTTTTTATATAAAGAATCGATTTAATTTCCCCTCACATCCTTAATGAAAAGGAGAAGGGAGTCAATTCTCCTTTCTCCTTTTCTCGAAATATGCATCTGAATAATTTTCTATATATTATGTTTTTAGAAGAACTTCTGATAAAGTAAATATCAATTAAACAATCTGAATAAAAGTGTTGCGCAGATACTGTCTCTTCTTTTTACTGTTGTTTGTAAAATAATTAAGAATTTTTCAATCAATAGCGGTAATTGAAATTAATTACCTTAATACTGTTTATAAGGTCTTCCACAAGAGTAAGCATACCGTTTATTCCCATAAATGGCCTGAAAGTAAGGACGGTTTTTTCATCTTCAGGAAGTGATATATTTATAAAGGCAAAGTCTTTCCTAATGAGTCTGAATATGTTTTTCTCAAGACAACTTCCAAGAATTATATCAGGTTTAATCTTTTCAAGTGCATCTTTTAAATCAAACTGATTATATGTTTCCAGAATTTTTGAAGAAAGATTTTTACTTTTTATATAAAACTTTATCTCTTCAATATTATTATTACCTATTCCCCGTAATCCTATCAATGCAGGATAAAGACCCAGGTACTCATACAGTATTTTTAAAAACGGATAAATTTTATAGCTGTCTGCAAAAATACCAAACGAGAGGCCCTTTATGACATTTCTTGTTCCTGATATATTTTGGAGTACTTTAAAAATCCTTCTCTTTGCTCTATCCCTTGCATTATGATATTTGTTTCTTTCAATACTGAAATACCCCGAAAGCATTTCGACAAAGTCTTCTGTAAAATCAAATCCATAGGGAGAAAACATTTTGTGCTTACTTGCAGCATTATCCATAGGTTCCGCAGCTAAATATGGAACTCCGGTTTTTTCATACAGGTATTTTCCTATAAGTAAGCCATATTCTTCACTTATAATAATATTCAGTTTTGCATCAGGCAAATTCTGCAGCTCTTCATATTCCGTATCCACACACAGCACAACATTTATTTCAATGCCCAGCAAAGCAAGCAGTTGTTTAATCTCATCAAGATCATTGAACCAGTTGTGCTGTGCAAGAGAAAAACCTATTAAATTAACATTGTCTTTATTTTGTAAATGACTCTTCCCAGACCTGCTTTTATCATTTCGCGCTATTTTTCTATTATTTAAGGCCTTTTCAAGAATATCAATGATCACATTCTGAAAACCTGTGTACATATCATTTACGAATCCGGTGGTTTCAACAATTACATAATTTTTTGAAAAACCGGATTTCTTAATAATCTTTTCAAGATCATCACCAATCAGAGCTGTTCCGGAGGTGTTAACAAGACCCAGCAGTTTATAAAAATTATTAGAGTCTATTCTTTTTAATATTTTAATAAGTTTATCCTCGGTTGAAAAAATAAAATCATATTCATCAAGGAATGTAGACGGAACCCTGAACTGACGCATGAAATAATCATCCGAAAGCCTTGCATTGTCAGCAGTATAGTCAACATATCTATCCTGACCATAAACCAGATATGCGTTAGACATCCTGCAACCTGTTGGTCCGTTGACCAATGCAATTGCATCTTTTATTCCTTCAATCCCGCAAATGCTGCCTGTTAAGCTGTCAGGACTCAAATTGTAATTTATTAAATAATTTTTCTTCATTTCTCCAACCTTCCCTTAAGTCTATAGAAAAAAAACTCATCCATCTTTTGGATAATTCAACGCCACTGAAAAAACCGATTTTCGGATAATAAGGCATCAGGTCATAATGGACACCCTCTACTGTTTCAAGCACCGGTATATTTGTAAGCACTATATCGGGTTTCATTTTTTTTATAAGCTTATCCCTTTCTGTCTCATTATAGTTGTAATCCACATCACCAAAACCGCTAATGTCCATTTCCTCATTTTCCACCGACTTAATAAAACACACCTTTAAAAGTTTCATATTTAAGTCTTTTATAGTTTCAATTACATAATCAAGATTGGAATTAAAAGCAAAGAGCATTACCGATTTCCCCTCAAGTATTTTTTTCTGCCTTTCTATTATCTGTTCATATTCATTTGTATACTTATTAATTAACCCGGCTATCAATTTATTCCTTCCAAAATAATCTGCAATCTCAGAAATCCAACTGACAGTTTCCCTGAAACCAACGGGAAGCTTCCTGAATATTTTAATATCAAAACTCTGGCTTAAAAAATTGGAAATCACATTTGCAATAAAACCATCGTCGTATGGTATCGAAATCGAAGCTCTTTTGAATTCTTTAATTGTATCTATGCCGGTATCTCTTATGAATCTGCAGTGGATTTTTATATTAAGCTGGCTAAGAATTTTTTTGATTGTATTATAATTATCATCCGTGTCTCCCATCATTGTTTTTTCATTAATCAGATTAACCGATACATCATCTTTTTTGGGTTTTATATTTCTATCAATATATTTTTCAGAAATTATACGGTAGGCGTCCAGCATGCCCTGAAAATAATCACCGCCTGCCACTCCCTGGGTATCAATTACAGTGATATCGCAATCATCTCCAAGCTTAAGCTCGTTTACATTTTTCTCGAGATCATCTCCTATTATTGCTGAAGCACATGCGGAAACCAGAAACATTTTCTTTTGCCCATAATTATTAACCATGTTCATAATACAGTTCTTTAATATTTCCGAACCACCAAAAATGACGTCCTTCTCTCTAAGATTGGTCTGAACGAGCCTGGTGAAAAGAGAGGGTTTGTTAACCGTGCCATAAATTTTTTCTATTAGTGAAGATCCGGAGTTTGATATATCATTTATATAGCTGCAGCCGGATGGCGAATGCATTATTGTAATATAATCATTTATTTGAGTTGTAACCCCGAATGCACCTGTTATCGAGCATCCATGCAACGGTTCTCTGTTTTTTAAGCTTTTACTCATAATTTTCATAAGAGGTTTTCTCTTAAGCGAATCATCAGGATTTATATTTTTTTTTAAATTCTTTGCCGGAATCATAGTGCATGTATTTATATTTGCTTTCATATTTTTTAGTTCAGTGTTCACAGGATTTAATTTGTTTTTTTTTATCACTGAATTATCATTATTCATCCCGCTGCCGGCATCGGTATTACCAATTTTGCTGTATGGGGAAAAATCTTCCCGTTTTGCTTCTCCGGCTTTGAAATACTTAATACTTAAATCCTCCAGATCCTTTTCCGACATTGCTTCAGGACTGGTTAGCTTGAAATTTCTGTCGACTATCTTTTTTGCAAGAGACATAAATATTTGTGCCGATTTACTTTGTGGAGCATATTCCAGCACGGTTTTCCTGTTTACTTCAGCTTCCCAAAAAATTCTCGAATTGGGAATGAAAGCAAGAAGTTCAGAATTTATACGGGTACAGAACTCTTGTATAAGTTCATTCTCAGTTCCTATGTTCCTGCTATTTCCAATTATTCCTATAAGCTTACCGTTTAAATTGCCCAGGCCTTTACAAATGTTGTTTGCCGCATAAAGAGACTGAAATTCTCCTGAAGTGACAATTATTATCCCGTCGGCAAAGCCCTTCCTTAAAGGCACTGAGAAACCACCGCAAACAACATCCCCCAGGATATCGTAGAATATATAATCAAAACCTGCTTCATATATGCCTTTGTTTCTCAGCACTTCCACCATTGTAATTATGCCCCTTCCGGCGCATCCTACACCTGCCTGAGGTCCGCCTGACTCAGTGCAACAGACGTTTTCATATCCATATTCCATGAAATCTTTTATATCTATGTCATTTACACTTTTTTCCTTTAGTATTTCAAGAATCGGTGTTTGTTTTTTGCCTTCCAGAAGAAGTTTTGTTGAATCACTTTTAGGGTCACACCCTATTTGCAGCACTTTTTTACCCATCTTGCCCAAACCTGACGTAAGATTGGCGGTGACAGTAGATTTGCCTATCCCTCCTTTTCCATAAATTCCTATCTGAAACGGTTTTGTACCATTTGATGAGTTTGTATTTTTCATGCTGTTTCCTTCTCTAAAAAATTTTTATATATATATTTCCTGTATGAACATTCAAATTCACTGATGCTGAAGTTGCTTCCACTTTCAAGATACGCTCTTGACGGACAGCCTCCCCTGCATATATATTTCGCTTCACATTCTTTGCAATCCAACAAATCTTCAACACTTCTTGAGGGCCTTCTTATCAGGGCTTCCCTGTTTGTAATTCGTCCCATGAATGCACTCTTGTCATAGATAAGGGATGGACACGAAAAAACATCACCTTCCGGCGTGACAGTTATGCTGTCTCCCATAGCCGACCAGCAGTAATAAGGATTTCCGTTCTTTTTTGATCTAACCCGCGTAGAGGAAATAAGCATATCATTCATTATGACATCTGCGCCAAAAAAGCGAGAGCCTTTAAGAATCCAATATGCTTTTTTGTAGTGCTCCTTAAATAGATCAATATCAGGCATAAGGATTTTATAACAGTCGGTGTTGTTAAGCGGCTTTCTTAAAAGATCAAAAGATATGCTTCCTATATTTTCAAGCGACACTGCCATAGCGGCAAGTTTTTCAAGATAACAAACATTTTTTAAAGTTATTACCGTCGTAAGATTTATCCTGATATCGTATTCGCGAAATTTCTCAATTCCTTTTATTACGCAGGATGACATGCCGCGTATTCCGTCATTTATCTCAGGAATACTGTCCATGCTGACACTTACCTTTACATTGTTTTCCTTAATAAACTTTGCAATGCTGCTGTCAACAAGAGTCGCATTGGTTTGTAATTTTATTACCGTTTTAGGTCTTATTTCCTTTGTTTTTTTGACAGCATAAAAAAAAGATTCTGGAAATAAAAGCGGCTCACCACCGCTAATCTGCAAAGTTGAAGCTTCATTATCCATGCTGTTATCAAGAGCATCTATAGTATAATCAATTATGTTTCTTGTAATAGATTCAGATATATATTGACCCGATACATAACAGTATGCGCAATTCAAATTGCACTTTCGTGTTAACAATAATATTACCTGCTTAAATCTTTTCATAAATATTCTTAAAAATCCTCATGCAGTTTATTGAAAAAACTTTAAAAAATATTTTCTTCACTAATTAGGTAGTCCGACAGATTTTTTAAAATCCTTATTGATAAGATTATTTATATGGAAATAATTTGCTTTTCCGTATTTTATTATTTCATTTAAGTAGCCGAGTTTTAACTTTGCATCATCAGCATCAATTATAATAAGATTTATTCCCTTTTCTTTAATCTTTTTTGAAACACTTATTATTTCTTTTTTAATACCTTTTTTATTTTTTGAAACATTGGCCCTGCCATCCGAAACAAGGACAATTGCAGGAACGCAGTTTTTATCTTTAATAATTTCATCCATTATTGTCTTCAGGCCGGAAAGCAGGCCTTCACAAAGCGGGGTTTTTCCTCCTGTCGGGATGCTTTTAACCTTTTTCATTGCAGAATAAACGCTTGTCGTTGGCTTTAATATGACTTTTGCATCATTTCCCCTGAATACAACAAACCCGACCTTGTCTCTTTTTTGATATGAATCACGAAGCATAGAAATCAATGCTCCTTTTGCAAAATCCATTCTTTTTCCAACACCCATAGAACCAGATGCATCCACTATAAACACAGTTGTAACTGCCTTTTTCTTTTCCCTGACTTTTTCCCTTATATCATTTTTGTCAATGTCTATCCTGCCCTTGCTTATAACTGAACTTCTTATCGTGGCATCTATTGCTATATCAGTTGTGCCTGACTTTGGATTCCTTGATTTTACATATTTCCCTGTATGCGTGGATAGTGTCTTTGCTCTTCGCCCCCTGCCGGTTTTTATTTTTTTGTCCCTCTTTACTGAAATCTCAGGTGCTGTAATAAATTTTTTGTGCCTGTCCGGTCCGGGATTCTGATGCTGCTCCGGTTTCTGCTTGTCTCCATTCCGAGGGTTTGTATCATTTTCCCTATTATCCTTACCGTCAGGGGGCTGATTAAAATTTGGATTGTTCTCCTTCAAATCATCTTTGGAATTGTCTTCGGAATTCTCATTCCAGTTTTTACTGCTGTCTTCATTTTTGTCGTCAGTGTTTTTATCCTGATTTTCATCATCCTGGGGATTATTATCTTCCTGCTTTTGTTCCTGCATTAACTGCTGAAGCTTCTGTTGGATCGGCTGCTCTTCATCAAAGGGATCGCGCCTTACTCTGTGAGGGATAATAAAGCCGGCAGCCCTTTCAACATCGGATTTTTCAACCATTTTTCTTCCTTCCAGAGCTGCAATTGTTTTGGAACACCTTGACATTAATATATCAGCTCTGTGTCCGTCTATGCCAAAATCAACACATATCTTTGCTATCAGCTCCTTTAAATCCCTTTGAAGTCTGACCTGGGGCAGAACGCTTTTTGCAATATTTATTTTTTCAAGCAGCTTTTTCTGTTCGTCAGCATATTTTAAATAAAAGGCATTATTATCGGAATCGAACTCTTCCATTACATCAATTATTTTTACCCGCTGTTCGATATCTTCAATTCCCTTTACATCAACATATAATCCAAGGCGGTCCGTAAGCTGTGGCCTGAGCTCACCTTCTTCAGGATTCATTGTTCCTACAAGAATGAATTTTGAAGGATGTGTTATGCTTATTCCCTCTCTTTCAATGGTGTTAAACCCCATTGCAGCAGAGTCAAGAAGCACGTCCACGATATTATCGTCAAGAAGATTAATCTCATCAATATAGATTATTCCTCTGTTGGCTTTGGCAAGAA